>DATCKI010000295.1:0-9132 GCA_036562365.1 Bacteroidia bacterium
GATGTGGCTGGAAAGTTCTCATACCAACTTCAAAAAGCCTTTGCTCAAAAACAATATAGCTTTATTGCCGAACGTTTAGAAGCAGCAAATAACTACTTTGAAACCCCACTTCGTGAATTAATTACAGAAGTTTATAACCAAGTTTTAAACTTGAGAAGAAAGGCAATTACTAAAGAATATTCAGATGAATTAGAAGAATTTGATGCCTGGTTTACTCGTATTTATTTACACTTTAAACGCTGCTCTATCTTAGTTCTAGGTATTTTAGAAGGTACCGAAAAGGCTTATGAAAAATGGTCTACAACCAATTACTTAGATTGGAAAGAAAAAATTAAACCTCAAACAGTTTATATTGAAAATGAAGACCTTTACGAGGAATACTTAAAGTCGAAAAGTAAAAAGAAAAAAGAACCTAAAGAGAAAAAAACTAAACCCGAAAAAGGCGCTAGCACTTTAGCTACTATGCAATATTTTAAAGATGGTTTATCTATACCAGAAATAGCAGAACGTAGAGGTTTAGCGGAATCTACCATTTGCAGCCATCTAACCCAACTTTGTATTAATAAACACATGAAACCAGAAGAGGTTTTATCGCAAGATGAAATTTATAAAATCACCGATTTTTTAATTCAATTCGATGGTAAAAGAATAGGTGAAATTCTAACGGAAGCTGGTGACAAACTCCCTACTGATAAATGGAAAGTTCTTATGGTTAATAGGTTAATTGCAGAAGAAATTATTTCTCTATAATCTTATCTAACAATTCTTGATCTAAGTACACCTTGGGATTTTGCTTTTGAACCAACTTTATCTCATCCGACAACTTCTTCAAAAACGCCTGGTGTTCAGGTGTATCGGGATTGAAAGATTTATGTCGTGCCGATATTTTTAACTTATGAATTTTATTAGCTAATTGCTCCGTTTCTGAACTAAACAAACTTTCTTTAAATCGGCTCCACACATATTCAGTAGCTTGACGATTAGGATGAATTAGATCTTCCATAAAAAATCTATAATCTCTTAAATCATCTATTACTAATTCGTAAGATGGGAAATAAAAAACATTCTCAAATTTATCGGCATTAGCATGAACTCCATAAATTAAAGCCGCTTTACTTCTATTATTTTCGATTAACCCTTCGCGTGCATGCCGCACAGGACTTACCGTAAGTACAATTTTAATATTAGGATATTCAGCTTGAATTTTTGTTATAATACGTTCAATAACTTCTTCACATTGAGTGGGACTTAAAAGTTTCTTTTTGAAAATCTTCCCATCAAATTTATGGCAATTTGCCACGGGTAAATCGTTTTCAACCAAATGGTAAACAAATGCTGAACCAAAGGTTAGCATAAGCCAATTCGATTTTTTAAGGAAAGTTGAGGCTATGTCAATGGCATTATTAATTTCCAATATAGAATCTTCGGCCTTGGGAAAAGAAAATCTGCTATGATGATTCCAAGAATGGAATAATCCAGCATGTGGGGTTAAATCAGCCTCCGAATAGATTTTATTTTCCAAATAATCATCTATAGCTTTTTCAACCGAAACTGGGTTAAAAAGAATTCCGTGTGGGTTTTGAAGTATTTCGAAACCTGCATCTGCTAAGTAATTACCCATATGTTCAGTAAAGCATGACCCCACGAGCATAACTCTTTCTCCATGTTCAATTTTATACGGAAAAGAAAAAGCAGGTAATTCAGTTCTAAACTTAATCATAACTATGGGGTAGAAACAGAAACAGGTAAAATTTTCCCATTAAAGAATTGATGTCCAGTTTGCAGGAAGTTAGCTATAAATCCACCCATTTGATCTGGATTTAGTGGCGCTTGATATCCTGGAAAAGCAGCTTGAAGCATCTCAGTTTGCACGGCACCTAAAGCCAAACAGTTTACAGAAACGCCCTCATTTTTCCATTCTTCTGCTAAACATTCGGTTAAAATAGCAATGGCTCCTTTAGAGGCACTATACCAAGCTAAACCTGGAAATTTAGCACTTCCTTGCACACCACCCATACTTCCAATATTTATAATATGAGCACCTGGATTTAAGCGTGGCTTTAATCTTTTTAAAAAAGCCATAGGGGCAAAAACATTCACTTGAAACATTTCCTGAATATCCTCTACCTTGGTATTTTCAAATGGTTGATTTATTAAAATCCCCGCATTTAATACCACCCCGTCAAAATTTCCTTCACCCAATTCTTCCATTAATTCATCCAGATTCGAAGAATCTGAACTTAAGGCAAAATGCACATACTTAATCCCAGGTACAGGAACAGTATTCACCTGACGGGTTAATGCGTAAACTTCGTGTCCAGCTTCAACCAATTTCTTTGCGGTTTCAATTCCAATTCCCCTTGATGCTCCTGTTACTATATATCTCATGCGTGTTCAACCTCAGCACCACAAAGTGCTAAACCATCATTAATTAATTTGCTAAATTCTTTTTTATTCGCTGCTAATTGATTTAAATATTGATACACTTCACTTTTCAAGTTTGCATCAATATCATTACTATTTAATAATTCGAAAATTTCTAGAGCGCATAACCAATCATCGTTAAATTCAGATTTTAGCGTATTCCAAATTGTAACTAACTCAGCATTCGACTTTTTACCATCTCGCACATCACGTACATTTTGGTATAAAGACATAAGTTTTTTCGTCTGAGCGTCGTATTCAATTTTATGAGTTGAATCGCTTGGCATTTGCAATTGAACTGGATAGGTATATACATCAGCAGCACCGCTATATACCGAAGGTATAGTACTACCAACAGCCATATCAAAAGTTCCCCAACTAGGATCAAATAATACTTTCTCTCCTAATTTCACACTACAATTATCAAAGCTTAAAAGCATTAATTTCCCCGATTTAGAGAAACTATTTGACTTCAATGTTCCATTTACCACTACACCACTTTCAAATTCAATAGAGCAAGATTCACCTACTTTAATTCCAATATTTTCCAAGTCAGATTCACTTAAATACTCTGGAGCAGTGGATACATTTTTCCATTTTCCAACCGGACTGCTAAATCCTTCTTTATGATATTCAACTCCATGACCTTCTAACTGCTTATTTCCTTCAGAAATAGCAGATGGGCCTTGGAAATATACATAAGTAACTTCGTCTTTATCGTTTACATCAAAATCTCTTAAAATACCAGAGACAGATGCATCGCCAGCAAATACCACTGTAGCAAGGCTCTTACTATCTTTGGCTAAGCCTAAACCATAAGCACCACCTCTTCTTAAAGCCATAGTATCGGCAAATTCATCTAAAACTTTGGTTAGATGTTCAAAATCAGGAGTTACAAATAATTGAGGTTGTGGTTTTGTAATATCAAAATCGTATTTAGCGGCTTCTATACTATATGGAATTTTCTTAACTGCATCAGTCAAACACCAAACACTTTCTCCAATAGAAGATAGAAGTCCAGCTCCATAAATCTGAGGCTTTTCAAGGCTACCAATCAAGCCATATTCCACCGTCCACCAGTGTAAACGACGAATTAGCGACATTTCAGAAGGTTCACCTAAGTTTGCTGTAATTTCCTCAATACGTTTTTCTCCTGCTTCAATATCTTCAGGTTTAGTATAAGGATCTTCTTTAATGATAGATAGGTGACGAATTGCTTCAAACAATTCAAAATCTTTACCTGAAGAAAAAGCTTTACTTCCTATTTCTCCGAAATAGCGTAGATAATCTGCGTAGGCTTCATCAGCAATAATAGGTGCATGTCCAGCTGCTTCGTGAATAATATCTGGTGCTGGAGTATATTCAATATGTTTAAGCTGACGTATATCAGCAGCAATAACAAGCACTTTATATTTTTGAAATTCCATGAATGCTTGCGGATTAATAAATCCATCTACAGTACAAGCAGCCCATCCAATTTCACCTAAAATACGGTTCATATCTTTGATATCTGGAATTTTATCTAACGTAATTCCAGTTTTTCTCAAACCTTCAAGGTACGAAACATGGGCAACACGACCCAAATAGTCAGTATTTAAGCGCATAACATAACGCCATACTGCATGATTTATTGGAGTATAAGCGTCATAATGCTGATTCACCATAAATTGCTTTAGGTGAGGAGGCAAACTTTCAAGCTTATCGTTTAAATAGTCTAGTGTCATATTCAAAAGTACGGAATATTTTTTGCAAAAAATTTAAATATTTTTTTCGCAACTCAAAGGTAAAACTAATTTTGCTATGTGGAAATAACCTTTTTAGGAACTGGAACATCGCAAGGCATGCCAATAATTGGATGTGATTGCCCTATTTGTGCATCTCAAGACCCAAGAGATAAGCGCCTTAGAAGTTCTATTCACATACAACTTAATGGCAAAAGTATTGTGGTTGATACAGGACCAGATTTTAGATATCAAATCTTAAGAGCTAAAATTTCTAATCTCGATGCCATTTTTTTCACACACGAACACAAAGATCATGTGGCAGGCCTCGACGATATTCGTCCTTTCAACTACTTAAAAAATAATATTCCAGACGTTTTTTGTACAGATGCCGTTGAAAAAGCCCTTCGTCGCGATTATTACTACGCTTTTGAAGAACCTAAATATCCGGGAGTCCCTGAATTCCATCTGCATAGAATTGAAAATACTCCATTCAAATATGCTGGGGAAACTATAATCCCCATTCAAGTTATGCACTATAAAATGCCTGTTTTGGGCTTCAGAATCCAAAACTTCGCATATATAACCGACGCTAATTTCATTGCTGAAGCAGAATTCGAAAAACTTAAAAACCTAGATGTACTAGTCCTTAATGCTTTAAGAAGAACAGAACATATCTCGCACTTTAGCTTAGCACAAGCTATTGAAGTTATCGAAAAAATTAAACCTAAAAAAGCATATTTAACTCATATTTCTCATCAATTAGATTTTCACGAAAAATTATTAGCTGAATTACCACCTTTTATTGAACCTGCTTACGATGGTTTGGTTTTGAATTTATAAGTCTTCTTACCATAAAAACTATACTGAAACTGTAAAATCACATCCCAACGCATACCTGTATAACTACTATGCTTAGGATTTAATTTCACTTTAGTTTCCACACTCCATTTTCTAGTTTTTTGGTACCGTAAATAACAGTTCAAACTATGTCCTTCGCCATACATAGCACTATTTTCAAACATTCCTGTAACTGTTTTCTCATAAGCATATGCACGTAAATCATAGTCATCTACCGAAAAATATTGATAACTAAAACTCCAACTTAATCCCAATTTTTCAGATTGAAACTGAATAACCTCCTGTAAGCCTATACCAGTCCCCCACTGCTTTTCTTTTTCCTGTACATTCACGTAAATTGCACTCCTTATTTTCCAACTCTTCGCAAATTGATATTGCATCCTAAAACTATTACTCAAAGTATTTCTATATTCTCTATACTTTACCCCATCAAATGTTTTACTGTATGGCAGATTATTATATTCAGTTTGAAACATAGTTTCAAATTGCGCTGAAGGATAATAATTCAAACGCAAAAAAACATTCCATTTATTATGTTTTTCAGGAATTGTATAGGTCATATGGTCAAATTGCATATACCTTAAACCGCCTAATAAATAAAGGTTTTTATACAATTCTGTTTGAAGGTTTAAATTCGTCACAAACTCTCCCACTCCATTGGTAGCACTTCGTGTAGCCTGACCATGAGGAGCAAAATAATGTGCATCAAAATACTGTTGCTGCAAACTCATTTTCCACGTACTACTCAACTCTTTTGTCCAAAAATGCATAAAAGCATACCCTGAAGGGTATGAATAAGCAATTTCAGCAGTATATAGTCCAAATTTCCCAATTGAAGTAACAAATACAGAAGCATTTAACAAGTTGTTTCCTTCGAATTTATATAAAGTGTAAAGCGCTTCTTTATTTTTCCAAATTGCATTCCAATGATAATAACTACTCATTATACCAACTTTAAATTTCGAAGTTTGATAATTCCAGCCAATCCCAATAGCATCCTCACGTATAGCATTTTTCGAGATTAATTCTTTTTCGCTTCTATGTAACCCAGATAAGTACAAATTCGTAAAATATAGGATGGAGTCTTCATTCGAATTAGCATCTATAAATCTAGAACTTGCGAGAAATAACAAATCACTTTTTTTTACACTTATTTGGCCGGCTATACCACGCAAGTAACCCGTTTCCATAGTCGACTTATAAGGTTTAACTTCAAAAGCACCTCTGCGTTGAGTAGCAGAAAGTATAGAACCACCAAATATAGAACCACCCCAAATTTGCAAGCCTTCTCCAAATTGAATTCTATAATCGCCAAGTACCAATTTCTTCAAAATTCCTTTACGGGGTGTATACGTTAAATTCGCGGAATAAAAATCAAATCCATAAGTTTTCTTAGGAAAATAAATAGGTTCATTGGCATCTTGTTCAAGTAGAATATTCCAAGAAAGCTGAGTATTAAGCTCACCTTCAGTTCTAATTAAAAAAGAAATTGGAATACCTCCTAAACTAGTATCTATATTACTTTTCCATCTTGTTCTGAATACTGATTTAGATTTAACAGTATATTGCCTTGAAGCTACTCCAAATTCAAGTTTCTTATCAAGCGAAACGAATAAACTTAAATACATTGCACTTTTTTTATCCCATGCATACAACTGTGCAATTTCATAGAATGATTGAATATTTTTTACCTTATTTCTGTAGTTTAATAAAACCTGTATTTGTTTAGGACTAAAATAATTCAACTGTAAGAGTTGATTAGAATCGCAATGATGTAAATCGATAGGGTTTTCGCGATAATTGTCCCACAAATCTACCCATTCAGGATCGAGGTATTCTAGTTGGAATTTATCTTGAATTTCGAATAGAAAGTCTTCGTACAAAAGCTCTTTAGAGTCAGTATTTTGAGCTAATGCACATAGAAAAAACCAACAAAAGAAAACGACCAAGACTATTCTCTTTTCCATTGATATGCAAGACTTAAGGCCATTTCTAAACCGAGTGGATTATTGTAAGCCGCCCCCCAATGCAAGTGCCATTGCTTATGAGTAAATCCAAATCCCAAGCTAGGTGCCAGAGGATTTGTTTTAAACCCGAGCGATACGGAATAGGCTTTCAAAAGTTGGTAACTTGCCCCTAATTTAAAGCCCCATTTACCTTGAATCCATTTATCAATTTCCATACATATTCTTATTCCATTTGGATTTCGGTATTGAAATCCAGTACCAATAATGGTCGGAATTTTCTCAGGCCAAAGACTAGATAGGCGCATAGGAATTGGATTATAAATTACAAAGCCCCAAACAAAACGTTCTAAGAAACGCACCTGTAAGCCTAAGTCGGCCGAAAAGGTGTGTAGAGTTGGGTAATGGCTAGCTTGTTGGATGAAATGGTAATTAAAATTCATTCCTATACTAAAAGCTGGTCCAAAAAATCTCGAGTAGGAGGCCGATAATTCATTTCTATTAAAGAGTCTAAATCCCGATCTCTGAAAATGTAACCCAAGGCTTCCGTACTTAGGTGCATTATAAAGCGCATGAGCTGCATAATCGTTTAATGCAGAACTAAAGAATTTATTACGGTAATGAGACTGCAGAACTATACCTTTAAGATTAGGGTATGCTGCTGGGTTATTTCCGATTGACGAAAGGTCATCGAGCGCATAAGAGCAAGATCCAAGCGACAGAGCATATGGATTGGCAGAAACTCTTTGAGCTTTTGAATAAGATTGAAAAAAAGAAAAGGCAATAGTCAGCAGGCTCATTCTAAAAAGAATGAGAATCATAGGTTTGATTTAGGTAAAAAATTAAATTTTAAATTTATAGTGAGTATGTTCAATGTCAGCAGCGCTTTCACGAACTTTCTTAGCCAAATCTTCTTTGAACTCCATAAGTTTTTTAGCCAGCACACCATCATTAGTTGCAACAATAGAGGCAGCAAGTATTCCTGCATTTTTAGCAGCATTAAGAGCAACAGTAGCTACAGGGATACCATTGGGCATTTGTAAAATACTAAGAATAGAGTCCCAACCATCGATAGAGTTAGAAGATTTAACTGGCACTCCAATAACAGGAAGGTGAGTAAAAGAGGCGGTCATACCAGGTAGATGAGCAGCTCCTCCAGCACCAGCGATAATAACCTTAAGGCCTTTATCATATGCTTCTTTTGCATATTCAGCCATGCGTTCAGGAGTTCTATGAGCCGAAACAATCTGCACTTCAAATGGCACTTCCATGAGTTCTAAAAAATCAGCAGCTTCACGCATTACTGGCCAATCGCTTTTGCTTCCCATTATAATACCAACTAAAGGCTTCATAGTTTCGTTATTTTTTTACAAAAATGCGTATTTTTTCATGTTCTGCCTAATGAAAATAATATCTTTAAGCAACAATTTTGAATATTATGAAAAAACTATGTGTACTTAGCGCTAGCCTTTTTCTACTTAGCGCTTCCCTTCTAGCTCAAACAAACGTCACTTGGCAAGAAACTAATATTCACTTCACTATGCCTGAATCTGGGGTTCCAGGCGAACATTCAGAGAATAAGTTCGAGTGGAATGGAACTACACTTAAAGTTACTTTATACCACTCTAAACGCGGCTTCGATTTAAAAACCGCCGATCAAGCAACCATCCGAGCTGGTAAAGAAGTTGGTGTGGCCAAAGTAGAACGCGAAAAAGATATAGAAACCCCAACTATGAAAGGTGTCTACTTTATCGGCGACCGTGCAGGTCAAAAAGTACTATTCGCCGGACTCCTAAACCCTAAACTTAAAAGAGGGCTATTTATCGACATCGAATTTGAAGGAGACAAAGCCCAAGTTCTACCCATTTTACAAACCTTCGTAATTGAAAAATAATTATAATGTTGATCCTCTTATTAAGGGCAATGCTTTTGCATTAGCCCTTTTTTTATTTGTAACGTTTCCCATAATTTGAATTTTTAACCCAAGTTCCGAATTTTTCCTACTTAAATTTTAATTCACAATTATTTAAACGTTTAGGGCATTGTTAATTATATTTCCATTTAACTTTTATCGCCCTACAAATCTTATATTTAGAGTACTAATGAATATACTATTTTTCGTCGGTATCTTTATTATGTGCATTTTCTTCGCAAAACTGAAT
>DATCKI010000299.1:0-2048 GCA_036562365.1 Bacteroidia bacterium
TGCAGAAGCCAAAGTATAAATACTTTGATCTGATACTATAATGAATTCTAAACCTTTACTTTCAAATTGTTTAGTTAAAGTTTCAATACGCTCGCGTACTCCTTTAGAAACTGCAACCGCATTTGCATCAGATTGTTTTACAATACTTAATGCAATAGCAGGTACACCATTAACGTGACTTAAGTTCTCATATTTTTCAACTCCTAATTCAACACTAGCTACATCCTTCAAACGGATTTGAGATCCATCAGGGAATGTAGTTAAAACCATATTAGCAAGCGTATTAACATCTTGAAATTTGGTATCATATTGAATACTGAATTTTGAGCTAGAAGATTCAACGTCACCCGCTGGAGTAGAAAGACCTGCATTAGCAACAATTTGAGTAACCATTAGAGAATTTAGGCCAATAGCTTCTAATTTCTCTGTATTTAATTCAACTTTTACTTGTTTTTCAGTACCTCCTAAAACGCTAACTTGACCAACACCTTCAACGTTTGCGATAAGTGGTTTAATTTGAAGGTCGATTAGGTCATATAACTCAGCACTTGTCATATTAGCTTTTACACCAATACGTAAGATAGGAGTTTCATCTGTAGAGAACTTATTAATGGTAGGTTCATCAATGTCGTCAGGTAGGGTAGAGCGTATAAGGTCTACTTTACGTTGAACATCACTTAAAGTTTGATTAACATCAATACCATTCTTAAGTTCAATAACAACTACAGAAGCATTATCCATAGATTGAGAAGTCAAGCGATCTATACCTTCTACGGTTGATACCGCCTCTTCAATCTCTTTGGTTACCGTATTTTCAACCTCAGCGGCAGATGCACCACGGTATGTTGTGATGATGGTTACAACATTGGCGTCGAATTTTGGTAATAATTCGTAATTCAGTTTCGTATAACTGAGGACCCCAAAAATAATCATGGCAGTAAACGCTACCAAGATTAACAAAGGTCTCTTAATCGCTATTTCGGTAAGTGACATACTCAATAATCTTATTTAATAACTTCAACAGGAGTTCCATCTTGTAGGTTAATTTGACCAGCAGTTATAACTACATCACCTACATTTAATCCTTCTAATACTTCTATATTTCCGTTTGCTTGACGACCAATAACTATATCTTTCCTTACAGCTATTCCGTCTTTAAATAAGTATACAAATGGATTTTTCAAACTTTCAACAATAGCGTCGCGAGGAATTAAAACTACCTCTTCTCCACTAATTTCACCAAAGTTTGCTTTACCAAATCCACCAGCTTTGTATTTATTTTTAGGATTATCAAATACTATTTCTACTTCGTAGTTTTTTGCAACATCAGCTTTAGGAGCTATGTAAGTAATAATACCTTCTGCAGTTTCTTTGGTGTTTTCACCAACTACTATTTGTACTTTATCGTTCAATTTCACTCCTTGTAATTCAGCCTCAGTTAATCGAGCTGTAACTTTTAATTTTGAAATATCGGTAAGGAAAACTAGAGGTTGACCAGGATTGGCAAACTCACCTAATTCAATCATTTTCATTGTAACATATCCAGCGAATGGAGCACGAACATATGAATCTTCTAATTTTTGCTTTAATTGAGCTACTTGGATTTGGGTATTCTCATAGTTGAATTTAACCTCATCGTAATTAACTTCAGGAATACCGCCACCTGCAAGTAGGTCAGAATAACGTTTGTATTCTTTCTCCAAACGTTTTAAAGCTAATTCTGCACTGTTTAACTGAAGTTGAGTTTGTTTTATGTCGATATGTCCTAACACGGCATTTTGAGCGAAATAATCACCTAACTCAGCATTCCATTTAACTATTTGGCCTGGCTGACTCACCATAATTTTTGCTTCGCGGAAAGGTTTAATTGTAACAGATTTAGAAACACTACTTCCTAGAGGTGCTTTAGCTACTTCATGTACATAAACCGGAATCTTAAAATTAGGATCCAGAGTTTGTTCTTTACTATTCTCTGTAATTACTTTTTTATTATTAATCAATCTAACAGTCGCTAATACGGCTAGTACTACTATAATTACAATAGTTAT
>DATCKI010000304.1:0-3371 GCA_036562365.1 Bacteroidia bacterium
TATTCTTAGCTATTGTAATCGTATCAATAACTATGTTATTGTTCTTACATAGTGTAAGGTCATCATTATTCGTATTAGTTGCTTTACCAGCATCTATAATTCCAACTTTTATTGCCATGTCATTATTTGGTTTATCATTAAACCTTTTAAGTTTGATGGCTTTATCGTTGGTTGTAGGTATCCTAGTTGACGACTCTATCGTAATTCTTGAGAATATTTACCGCCATATGGAGATGGGTAAAGACAAGGTTAAAGCTACGATCGAAGGACGTTCGGAAATTGGATTTACCGCTGTGGCTATTACCATGGTGGACGTAGTGGTATTCGTACCACTTGCAGTTTCTGGAGGTATAATTGGTAATATCCTTCGTGAATTTGCATTAGTGGTTGTGTTCTCTACCTTAATGTCGTTGTTAGTGTGTTTCACTCTTACTCCATTATTAGCAGCTCGTTTTGGAAAATTAATACATTTAAATCCAAATTCGCTTTGGGGTAAAATCAATATCGGTTTCGAAAATTTCATCACTCGCCTGCGCAATTCATATGCAAATATTCTTCGTGGAGCTTTACATAAAAAAAGATGGGTATATATTTTAGTACTTGTATTAATGGGTACTTCTGTAGCCTTCTTTAAATTTGGCTTTATTGGAACCGCATTTATGACTAAAGCTGACCGTGGAGAATTGATTATTAAAATTGAATTACCTAATACGGCAAACTTAACTGAAACCAATTTAGTGGTTCAGCAAGCTGAACGTATTGCTATGAAATACCCTGAAGTAAAAGGTGTATTTAGTAGCGTAGGTTTCTCTTCTACTGCAGTTGTTGCGGGTGCCGGTAAACCAAATCAAGCTGAAATTAGTTTAACCTTAGTTGATAAAAATCAACGTAATAGAAGTGATGAGGTAATTGGTTTAGAAATTCAAAGTGAAATTTCTAAAATACCTGGAGTTAAAGCAACTTTAGTTCCTATTATGGTTACTGGTAATGCAGCGGAATCTGATATTTCATTAGCTTTAAAAGCTGGCGATCGTAAAACGTTAATGGAGGCCGCAGCTAAGGTTAAAGCTGTGTTCGAGAAAACGGCTGGTACCAAATTCGTTGAATTTAGTATTGATGCCCCTAAGCCATTAATTAATATACAACTTGATTATGATAAACTAGCTGATTATGGTATTTCAGCATATGAAGTTGGTTATACTCTAGCTACTACTTTCCGTGGAAGTGATGAATCTAAATTTAAATACGGTGGAAATGAGTATAGCATTATGATTAATGCTGACCCTAATGATAAACGTAGCATTGAAGATGTTAAATCGCTTACATTCTCTACTAGTGATGGCGCTACTTATCGTTTAGATCAGTTCGCTATAGTAGAAGAAATTATGGGTGAATCTGTACTTGAACGTATGGACCGTTTACCATCAATTATCATTAATTCTGCTGTTGTTGGTCGTGCTCCAGGTACCGTAGCAAATGAAATTATGTCGGCAGTGGAGAAACTAGATTTACCATCTGAAGTTTCGTACCAATATGTTGGTCAAATTGAACGTCAAGAAGAATCTTTTGATAGTCTAATCTTAGCTTTAGGTATTGCTATTTTATTAGTATATCTGGTTATGGTTGCTCTTTATGAAAATGCAATTTACCCTCTAGTTGTATTAACGGCTTTACCTCTTGCTACTATTGGAGCTTTCTTAGCCCTAGCTTTAACTATGGAAAATATTACCATATTTGCTATGATTGGTATAATCATGTTGATGGGGCTTGTTGCAAAAAATGGTATCTTACTTGTTGACTTCTCGAACGAAGCACGCGAAAAAGGTATGCCTCTTGTGGAAGCTTTAATTGAAGCAGGTAAAGAACGTTTCCGCCCTATTATAATGACCACCCTAGCAATGGTATTCGGTATGTTACCAATTGCTTTAGCTTCAGGCTCTGGTGCTGAGGTTAAAAATGGTATGGCTTGGGTTATTATTGGTGGTTTGACTTCATCTTTAATTCTTACTCTGGTTGTAGTTCCATGTACTTACTATATTGTAGCTAAGTTGGAATTCAAATTCAATAAGAAAAAGAGAGATGAAGAAGCTCACGCTTTAGCAACTTATGATGCTGAAGAGTTTAAAAAGACACACTACATTGCTTAATGAATAATCATATTCTAAGTAAGAGCTGCTCCTTAAAAAAGCAGCTCTTATTTTTTTATAATCGTTTTAACTTCTACACTATTCCCTGATTTTATCTTTATAAGATAAAGTCCACTCTCCCATCCTTGGCTAGAGATTTCTACTTTTCCCATTACATTATTCATGGAATTTATTTTCTGACCTAATGCATTTAAAATTTCAATATCAGAAGTTTTTGGTATATCTATCAAGAATAGTTCAGAATGAGGATTGGGATAGATAGAAATAGTATTTTCATCAGTTTGTTCTTCTACTCCAATTAAACATTGTATTTTTTTTATTTTCTTCCAGATTTCATTATTCAACAAATAAGGAACTTCAGAAGAAACGGGACTATTCCCCATGCGAATCCATATCAAATTTTCGTTGGGTACTACATTTAAAAATTGGCCATTTGCTCCTAATCCTGCTATAGTTTGCATAGGTGCATCAGGGAATAATGGTCCCAGGATTATAAGTTGACTTCTAGGAACTATAAAAGACTCATATCCATTCAACCACCATAAGTACCCGTAACTTTTATTGAGAGTTTGACTTGGAGTAATCATAGCATTAAAATAAGCTGAATCTCCTAAAACAGTTGTATTATTCCACTTACCTTTTCCTAAAATTAGTAATCCAAAACGAGCCATAGAGCGTGCATTACTAAAGTAAATTCTATTGTAACCAACTTTTGTAAATATTCCACCCATGCCAATTTTATTTCGAACTTTTTGGTTGAAGTAGGAATTAAAACTTTGTCCAGTAGTCATTTCAATAACAGAGTCGATTAAGGTGTATGGCCCATTATGATAAGTCCAACGAGTTCCAGGGTTAGCTATAAAAATTAAACATGAAGGCTCGGTACAATAATGATCTGGAACACCATCGTCTAAGCCTGTGGTCATAGTTAATTGGTTCCAAATAGTAATTTGATTTTCTAGAGTTGGTGAAAGAGAAGTCCAAGCGCTTCCCAAGTACATAGATGTAGAGTCATTAATATTTAAATGTACTTCCTCTTGAGCAATTCCAGTTAAAGTAGCAACGAGTGTTTTTCCCGCCGAGGCCCAATACCAAAGGCTATCGCTCGTGAAATTGCCAAAATACCATTCATATACTATTTTTCCATCTTTTAGTAAAATGAAAGCTTTAGAATTTTCAGCTTCTAAAAGACTTAGCAATTCAACTTCGTATTGCGAACACCAA
>DATCKI010000305.1:0-2712 GCA_036562365.1 Bacteroidia bacterium
TAGCTGCTTTAGCCCCAATTCATGCAGTAATGATCTCAGTAGGAATTCTTATTTTTGCTGATCTAGCAACAGGAATGTGGGCTGCTAAAAAACGTGGCGAGAATATTACTTCTGCCGCCATGCGACGAACAGTCAGTAAATTGTTTATTTATCAATTAGCAGTTATTACTGGCTTCTTATTAGAAACGCATTTACTAGCTCAATTACTACCAGTTACTAAATTAGTTGCCGGAGTAATAGGTTTAGTAGAGTTTAAATCTATATTAGAAAATGCTAACGAAATTTTAGGTCAGAATATTTTTACCAATTTATTAAGTAAATTAGGTTCAGATAACGACGATAAATTTAAACAGGAGTAAAGCATGGCAAGGGTCATATCTTCTACAGCCGGAACTAGGTCAGAACCTAAAGACGGTTATAGATTTGTTAGGGGGACTACGGCGACATTTAAGATTATTTTTACTAATAACGGTGTCCCAACAAAGGCAGATACTAATACGACCCCTATAGCCGTAATCTATAAACCTGCTTATTTAAATAACACAGGTTCTCCAATTCAAGAAACAGTTGCTACATTAACAGGATATTTAACCGCAGGTCAAGAATTTGAATACTCTTTTGACTGGGCTATTCCTGCAGATATTGTATGCACTGACGAATATATCATTAGATATACCGCACAACTAGGCTCAGTAACTTATAACTTCGGCGATGAATTCTTTGAAATTCAATCTTTCGCAGGAAGTATCGGCACTAAACAGCCTTCTTATGCCACTGTCGATGATGTACGTAAAAAGAAATTTAATATTGACGATTATCTTCCTTCTATGTTTAAGAAAGATTTAGATACTCGTAATCAATTAATCGAAGACCATCTATATGATGCTGCTCAGAGATTGAGAGAAGAATTAGCTACTTTTAAACAACGTGGTAATACTGAAAATTATCGTTTATTCTGCGTATACTATACTGTATGGAGCATTCTTTTAGCTTCTCGTGGAGAAGACGGTTCTTCTGTTTCTTCTGAAAACTTAACGTTTTGGAGATCAGAGTGGGAACGTATTCTAGCACAAGAAAAACGTCAATCAACCTTCCAAGGTATTCCAATAGGTAGAGGGTAAGGTTAATTTATATGGCTTATGACATTAAAATTACAACTAATTTTGAACAAGCCATAGCCGATTTTAACCGCCTTCGAAAGACCTTAAAACTTGCAATAGGCAATGCTGTAGATAAAGCTTTAGCAGAAACTATTTCTAGTTTAAAAACAGAACTTAAAACAATAGTTAATGAAACTATTAAAGTTACTGCTGATGTACCAGAACCTGAAAGACAGGATTTACGTAATACAAATGTCGCAAAATCAAAGGCTGATATAGTTAAATACCTATTCGGCCAAGATATTATGAAATCAGATTATATACAAAAGACTGCAAAGTCTAATACATATAATCCACATAATAATATTTTTACGGTAAATAATAGTCGATTAAAATTATATAAACCTATCGGAGATAGTTCTAGTTTACAAGAAGTACTTGATGAAGCTAGAAATAGAATTAAAGATGGTATTTTAATTGATGAACGTTCTGGTAAAATGTATAAACCGAATCCTGCTGATGTAAAGGGTATTAAGTTAGAATGTAGTAGTGATACCGGAGTTACTTTAAATAGTGAACATAAGTTTGAAGCTTATAAAAATTCTGATAGAATCACTAGACGAGGATTAACTCCCGACCAACGTGCGGCCATAGTAACAGTAAAACAAGAAGATGTTAGGCATATGATTAATAATAGCCTAAATATAGACTTACTTGTAGATACAGTATTAAATGGAGATTACGACACCGCAATATCCATTTTAAGCAGATTCAATAAAAATGGCGATCTAGCTCAACCGATAAAACAAGTAACTAATCTTAAACAGAATACTAATCTTACTCCAAATGTTCAAGCTCTAAAGAATGTTAATGAGTTGATTAAAAACCTTAAGATACAAAAAATAGTTACTCCTGATGAAATTAGATATGTTTTGTTTTCTACTTATAAAGAAGAAACAGAACAATATACAGAATTTTTTGAACAATTAAGAACCAATATTTACTTGTGGATAGTTACTAATGAAAACTACTGGTTTGATGCTATATATAAAGCAGTAGTACAAGCGTTAAGTACTTACGATCCTACAGCTAAAATGTAAGAGGTTATAATGAGTAGACGAATATTTAGAGACATAGAAGAAGCTATTAGTCGTGAAGTTCGTCGAATCACTCACCATGATGCTCGAACTGTAGATACTGTAGTTTTAAAAGATACTTATGATCCTTTTACAGGAGAAGTAATTCAAGTTCCGGTAGAACCAAGATTTTATGATAGTTCTGCTGATGCTCATAATATTGGATTTCCTCATTTTTTTATTCGATTACTTAAAGTAGTTGAAGACTTAGAATCTGGACGAGTAGTGCCCGAATACGGCAAATGGATGCTTAGTCCAGTAACGAATAGCCCTAAAGCTTATGAAATTGTTCTAAGTTCTTCTGATGGTATTATTAGTAGTCCTGGTAATATACTAACAACTGGTATTTTTCAAATTAGAAAAGTATTACCTGGGCATTTAATTAGATTACAAAATGGTAACAATATTGGTACGTATATTGTAGAATCAGTTACTGTTGATAATTTCGGTAATCATGAAATTGAAGTATCTAATAC
>DATCKI010000309.1:0-2667 GCA_036562365.1 Bacteroidia bacterium
TGCACTTAAAAGAGCAGCTGCATTAATTCAAGAATATGCAGGAGCTACTATAGAAAGTGGAATTATTGATATCTATCCTAATCCAGCCGAAGAGCGTATTATTACTTTACGTAAGGCTAAAATAGAAAGCGTATTAGGAATGAGTATTCCATACGATGTATGCAGCAAAATTTTAATGGGATTAGGCATTGAAATTTTGGAAGAAAATTTAGAATTATTCAAGGTTAAAGTTCCATTATTCAAGGTAGATGTTACGCGCGAAATTGACCTAATTGAAGAATTAGTTCGCGTATATGGATTAAATAATGTTCCTTTAGATAAGCATATTGCTTATACTCCTGGAATTAAAGGAGAGCGCGACAATGTGAACTTATATAAAAATGTAGCAACCCATCTAGCTGCAAATGGATTAAGCGAAATACTTACTAATTCATTAGCACATAGTAAGCACGCTGCATTACAAACTACAAGTCCAGAAAACGAATGGGTAAAAGTTCTAAATCCGATCAGTTCTGAATTAGATATAATGCGCCCACAATTTGTTTTCAGCGGTTTAGAAGTAGTTGCACATAATAAAAACCACAGAATTAACAATGTACGTATATTCGAAATTGGACGTACTTATAAGTGGAATTTAGAGCAAAAAGATAGCTTTATTGAGACCGAGAAATTAGGAATTTGGGTATCTGGCGATGAGCATGATGAAACTTGGACTCTTGCACAAAAGAATTCAGATTTTTATACAATAAAAAATATAGTAGATAATTTATTATCTAAATTAGGAATTGCTATAAGTATCCAAACCGAGCAAGAACTTCCTGATTACTTTGCATTTGGAGTTGCAATAGGAATTAAAAATAAAACACTTGGATATATAGGAAAAGTAAAAGAGAATATTTGTACAGAATTTGGTATTAAATCTGAAGTTTTCTATGCTGAAATAGACATGGAAAAACTCAAAGAAGCAAGTTCTAAAAAGCAAATTAAGTACAAAGAGATTTCGAAATTTCCGAGTGTACGCCGCGACTTAGCGTTGGTGGTTGATAAAAAAGTAAGCTATAAAGAATTATCAGATTTAGCAATAAAATTAGGGAAGAACCTACTCAAAGAGGTTAATTTATTCGACGTGTACGAAGGAAAAAATTTACCAGAGAATACACGTTCATATGCAATAAGTTATATCTTTATGAGTGAAGAAGGCACCTTAACAGACGAAATCATAGAGAGCACAATGAAGAAATTCATTAGTGCATATGAGTCTGAGATTGGCGCTAAACTTCGCTAGTAGGGGACATTTATGAAAAAAATCTTTTTGCAAATTTGCGCACTATTTTTGCTTACACATGCAATTATAGCACAGGTCGAGTTCAATACATCGAACAAAGAATTCATGTATAATATGGGAGCTGGGAATGCTACTATTTATACAGATTGGAAATCGGCCTCAGCCAAGGCTAAGGATTGCCAAAAGTTGTATATTACTGGAGAGTATTTAGGAAAGAAAATTGAAAAGATTAATCATTTTCCTAATTTACAATTAGCATTATTCGACAATGTTGGATTAGCACATATACCTGGCAGTATAGGCGATTTAAGTCAATTATTTGTACTATCGATAAAGAACAATAAAATAATTTATATAGATCCTCGTATTGGGAATTTATCAAGTTTAATGTTATTTGAATTAGTAGGAACAAAATTAGACTCAATACCTAAAAGTTTTGTGGGGCTGTCTAATCTTGAATTATTCCGTTTAATAAATAACGAGGCAGATACACTAAAAATTCCAGCAGAAATTTTCTATATGCGTTCATTAAAAACGCTTCAAATAATAAATGCGAATGTGCATCAGCTACCAGACTCACTAGCACGCCAGCCAAAATTAGAGAGTTTTATTTGTTCAGATTGTAAACTTAACTCTCTACCTGACAGTATAGGATATTTTAGACAACTAAAACATTTAGACCTTTCCAATAATCAATTAAACAAAATTCCGTCGAGTATAGGGAATTTAAAAAGTGCAACTTACATAAGTTTTCAAAACAACAAATTGATGTCATTGCCTTATTCTATCTCATATTTGAGAAACTTACAAACATTAGATATAAGAGGGAATATGTTGTCGGAGCAAGAAATTGAAATCATTAAATTATCTTTGCCGCAATGTAGAGTCTTACACGACAACATTAGAAAATGATTAGAAAATTAGTACAAGTCAAAATTATTTATAAATTTGAATAAGAACATAAATCTCACATTATGATTTTAAATCTACGAAAACTCTTAACAATGGCGTCATTACTAGCATTGCCAGTAACAAGCCTATTCAGTCAAGGTACCCAATGTCCTGGATGTAATATTGACATGAACTGTACCTCAACAACAAACTTCCCTGTTTTATGTCCGGCAACCATGCCAAACGGAACACAACTACAACCCTACGATGAAAATGTAACTTTCTTCATGCCAGATAAAGTTGACGCGAGTGGTTTTAGCAATCTAGACCTTACAAACGTAACAGTAGTTAGTTTAACAGGAATGCCATTAGGATTAAACTGGACTACTAACGCACACCCTACTAACTCCTACAACCCTACCTCAAACGTGGCAACTCAACGTGGTTGTGTTAAAATTTGTGGTACTCCTCTTGTAGCTGGTACCTATAAC
>DATCKI010000311.1:0-1630 GCA_036562365.1 Bacteroidia bacterium
AAATGCCTATAGAATTAATTTAACCACCTCTATTGTGTAAAAATAAATCTTTCAATTCGAGATGATTATAACTGTAATCCCGTTTTTTTTGGTGGTTTTTGTAAATTAAATTCAAACTTTTCTATATTTGCACTGTATTCCAAGCGTAGCTTGGACTTTTATACACTCCTCCTTAGCTCAGCTGGTTAGAGCACCTGACTGTTAATCAGGGGGTCTCAGGTTCAAGTCCTGAAGGGGGAGCGAAAAATAAAGAAAGGGGTGCGGTATCGCATCCCTTTCTTTATTAAAATCATTTCTGCATGGCCACGATTGGTTGGATAGGAATTTTTGTTCGGTTATGTACCTTAAATAGAATTAATATAGCTTTAATTGAAAACCTAGCCTATATACGCATGCCGGATACCTGCCGCGGTGCTAGGGCGTATTTATTATAGGGGCTGTTTTTAAGTAGTATTTATGTTTAGTTCATTACTAATTGGATTTTGGTGCTAGCAAACGCCCGTACATCCCAAAGGTAGCCGGTTACATTGGCTTAATTGGAAATAGCCGTATGCCCATGCCCTAAATTCCATCAATCTCTTTTTTATTTCTTATCTTTCGCTATCGTTAAAATGAATTTTTAAACTATGAAATATTCTTTTATTCCTGTTGCGCTTTTAGCTGCACTTAGTCTTAGTTTAGGCTCTTGCGGAAATAAAAGCAAGCCTACTACAGAAAATACGGTGGCTTTTGAAAGAAAAGTACCGAATGAAAATCAAATTGACCGCTTTGGTGATGTACAAGTTCTTGGTTATGAAATTGCTGATTGGGATAAGTTATCGCTAAATCAGAAGAAACTTGTTTACTTTTTGAGTCAGGCTGGTCTTGCTGGACGTGACATTATTTATGATCAAAATTTTGTATATAATTTGGAGATTCGTAAAGCTCTTGAATCTATATACGAAAATTATAAGGGAAATCGCGAAACTACCGAATGGTATATGTTTGATGAATATGCGAAAAGAGTATTCTTCTCAAATGGTATACATCACCATTACGGTATGGATAAGATAATGCCTCTTTTCTCGCAAGAATATTTTGCTACACTTTTAAAAGAAAGTAATGCAAAGTTGAGTGATGCTGCGATTGAAGCAATCTTTAGTACCGATAAATACATGAAGCGTAAGGTTAAAGATGCTGGAGTTGATATTATTGTAGCATCAGCAAATAACTTTTACGGTGAAGGTGTTACACAGAAGATGGTAGAAGAATTTTATGCTGAAATGATAGATAAATCGGATCCTCGTCCGATTGAATACGGTTTAAATAGCACTTTAATACTTAAGGATGGTAAGTTATATGAGGATGTTTGGAAAAGTGGAGGACGTTATGGAGCGGCTATAGATCAAATAATATATTGGTTAGAACAAGCTGTAACTGTTGCTGAGAATGCCAAACAAGGAGCTGCACTTAAGAAATTGATTGAGTATTATAAAACAGGTGACCTGAAAACTTGGGATGAGTATAATGTACTTTGGGTTCAGGCAACTGAAGGTGATATTGATTATATCAATGGTTTTATTGAGGTTTATGGCGATGCTTTAGGAAAAAGAGCAAGTTTTGAAAGTATAGTTCAAATCACAGATTTTGA
>DATCKI010000313.1:0-1820 GCA_036562365.1 Bacteroidia bacterium
TCAAAAGTTCTTTTGGTGACGATGGATATGACTAAAATCGGTCAGATGTCGTGTAACCCCGCTATGGGTGGCGTTGCAAAAGGACAAATTGTTCGTGAAATTGATGCACTTGGTGGTTTGTCGGGTATAGTGTCTGATAAAACCGCTATTCAATTCCGTATGCTTAACCGTTCTAAAGGTCCTGCTATGTGGAGCCCTAGAACGCAAAACGACCGTGCTCGTTTTACCGAAGAATGGCGTATGCAATTAGAAGCTATTCCTAATCTCTATTTCTGGCAAGATGGTGTTACCTCTTTGCTTGTGAAAGATAATAGAGTATATGGAGTGCGTACTTCTATGGGGATGGAATTCTACTCTAAAGCCGTTGTTCTTACTAATGGTACTTTCTTGAATGGTATTATTCATATTGGAGAAAAACAATTAAAAGGAGGACGTGTTGGTGAAAAAGCTTCTTATGGAATTACCGAACAATTGGTACAACTAGGCTTCGAATCTGGGCGTATGAAAACAGGTACACCTCCACGCTTAGATGGTCGCTCTTTGAATTATGCAGTAATGGAAGAACAATTTGGAGATGAAAACCCTTCGCGTTTCTCTTATATGCATACTCCTAAACTGGAGAATCAAATGAGCTGTTTTATTACTTATACCTCTCAAGAAGTACATGATGTACTTAAATCGGGCTTCGATAAATCGCCAATGTTTAATGGCCGTATTCAAGGTTTGGGTCCTAGATATTGCCCTTCTATTGAAGATAAAATTAATAGATTCTCTGATAAAGATTCTCACCAGCTATTTGTGGAACCGGAAGGAAGAAATACTTGTGAAATTTATGTAAATGGTTTCTCTAGTAGTCTGCCTGAAGATGTACAATTTAAAGCCCTTCGTAAAATTAAGGGCTTCGAAAATGCTGTTATGTTCCGTCCTGGTTATGCTATTGAATACGATTACTTCCCACCTGTACAATTAAAACATACACTCGAAACTAAATTGGTAGAAAACCTTTATTTTGCTGGACAAATAAATGGTACTACTGGTTACGAAGAAGCTGCTTGCCAAGGTTTAATGGCTGGAATTAATGCACACCTTAAAATAAATGAGCAAAATCCTTTGGTGCTCTCTAGAGACGAAGCTTATATAGGTGTACTTATAGATGATCTTATTACTAAAGGTACTGAAGAGCCTTATAGAATGTTTACTTCAAGAGCTGAATACCGCATCCTGCTTCGTCAAGATAATGCAGATTTTAGGCTAACCGAAAAAGGTAGAGCTATAGGACTTGTTAAAGATGATCGTTGGAATATTTTCCAAGATAGAAAAGCTAAAGTAATGCAACTTAAAAAGGATATTTGCAATTTAAGCGTTTCTCCTGAAGCCTTAAATGAATATCTTGAATCTAAAAATTCGGCTCCTCTAAAACAAAAGGTAAAATTAGAATCTGTTCTAAGTAGACCTAATATTTTACTAGAAGAATTGATGAAAATTGACGAAGTTTATAAGCCACTTCGTGATAGTTCAGATCGTGATTTTTACGATGATGAAATTGAATTGGCTGAAACTTTGATTAAATATGCAGGTTATATAGTTAGAGAAAAGGAAATGGCCGACAAAATGCTTCGCCTGGAACATATTCCTCTAAACCCTGATTTCGATTATAAATCTGTGCCATCTTTATCTCGTGAAGCTAAAGATAAATTGAGTAAAATTAAACCAGAAAACCTGGGTCAAGCCTCTCGTATTAGTGGTGTATCTCCAGCTGATATTTCGGTTCTGTTAATTAAATTAGGAAGATAAATTGTACATTTAGACCATGAGAAATT
>DATCKI010000314.1:0-10337 GCA_036562365.1 Bacteroidia bacterium
GTGAATTTGAATCAGTATATAAATAAATTTCCTAATGGTATATTCATTAAGAATGCGCATTACTTTAGAGCAGAATCATACGTAGCTTTAAAACGTGATAAAGAAGCGCTTCCTGATTATGAGTATTTGGTTAAAAATACACCGAACAATTTTGCTGATGAAGCTGCATTACGCGTTTCAGATATAGCTTTTGCGAATAAGGACTGGGAGAAGACACGTGAGTATTCATATATAGTAGAGAAGAATGCTACCACTCAGGTAATGCGTCAAACTAGTATGGAGAGAATATTGTTGGCTGAGTACGAACTGAAAAATTTTGATGCAGCAGCAGTGTATGCCGAAAAGGTTTATGAGAGTGAAAAGAGTTCGAAAGAAGTAAAAGAATACGCTGCATTATTGAAGGCTAGAAGCGAAATGGAACGTAATAATTTAGCAGAAGCAGAGATTTGGTGGAAGATCCTTCAATCTAAAAACAACGCGAATGGGGCTGAAGCTAAAGTACGTATATACGAAGCTATGTATGCAAGAGCTGAATATGCTAAATTGGAAAAACGCATATTAAGTGATGTAAATAGCTTATCGTCGTATGGATATTGGATGGGTAAATCCTTTATTATACTTGGTAAAGTATATGCTAAGCTAGATAACTTCGATCAAAGTAAAGCAACATTACAATCGGTAATAGATAATGCTGAAGATCGTGAGATAATAGATGAAGCAAGATTTGAGCTTGAAGAAGTGAAAAACCTAGAGCTTAAAAAGAACCAACCAGTTAATAATGATTTCCAATTTGATTTAAACGGAAACTAAGACATGAAAAAGACTTTTGTAACTATATGTGCTGTATTAGGTTTGGTTTCTGTTAATCAAGCCCAAAACGATAATGTAACTATTACAGGTGGTTATGTTCCAAAATTGCGTCCTGTAGAAAAAATTGCGATTAAACCTGTAGTTCAAGATACTTTTACCAAGAACGCAGTTCCAACATATCGCTTATTAGATCCTATAGTTCCGTTTACTTATACTCCAGATACTTTGAGTGCTGCGCGTATGAAATCGGAGCCAATTAAACGTCTGAAAAGATTCTATTTGAAAGCTGGTTTTGGAATGTATTTAAGTCCAATTGCTGAATTCCGTATGAACAGCTTACGTAGTAAGAATATTCAGTACGACTTGTATTATAAATACGATGCATCATTCGCTAAAAAGTTATTTATGGGTAAAAACAAACCAGTTTTGGGTTATCCAGGATATCAAGACCATGGTGGCGGTGGTAATTTTTCGTATTTAATGAAGCAATATACCTTGGGGATTTCAGCCAATTACAGTGCCAATCAACGTCATTATTATGGTTATGATGCATCTCAACCAGGATTAGATACATTAACTAAGAAAGATATACGTCAGAATTATCAAAAATTTGCATTAGGACTAAGTTTCAGAAATAATTTGCCTTGGGATAGTACTAAATTGGTAACAGATAATTATGTGCGGTACTATTATATGTTCGATCGTTATAAAGCTGATGAGCATGGTTTAGAGATAAGAACGGATTGGAGAAAGGCCGTATCGGGTATTTTTGTAGGTGGTGCTTTAGGAGTAGAATATTATAATTTTAAAGCTATGGGAGCCGCTAAAGGGCAAGGTGGTGGATTAGTGCATATACAACCTTATGTAAAAGCAGGACGTAAGATTTGGGAAGTTTTAGCAGGTATAAATATGGCTGTTGGGTTCGATACAGCTACTAAATTTTATATAGCACCCAACATTCAAGCTCGTGTGAATGCATATAGAGAACATGTAATAATTTATGCCGACTTAACAGGCGGAGCATATAGAAATACATACGATGCATTAAGACTGCAAAATCCATTTATTAATGGAGGAATTACTACAGCTAATGCATATAAACCTATCGATTTACAGGCAGGAATTAAGGGGAAATTTGCTGGAAATTTCTACTATAATGTTGGTGGTGGATACAGTAAAATATTTAATAAAGCCTTCTTTATTACCGATACTATCCGTGCAATACATAATACATTTACAGTTGTTTACGACGATTTAGGGACAGGGAAAGTGTTTGGAGAATTTGGGTATCAGAAAGGGGAGAGTTTCCGCTTAGGTTTAAAAGTAAATGCTAATTTCTTCGATACTGGAAATCTTGCTAGAGCTTGGTATATGCCTAAATATGAAGCAACTTTAAGTGGTATGTATAATATCCGCGATAAATTTATCATCAAAGCAGATGTATTCTATTTGGGAGATTTATGGGCTCCAGATTACAGATACAGCGGAACTGAAAACCGTTGGGTGGAGCATCCTGTAGTGTTGAGAAATGCGATAGATGTGAATATTGGACTAGAATATAGATATAATAAAATGTTAGGTTTCTTCTTAAATGGAACCAATCTTGCAGCCTTTAGATATCAGCGTTGGATAAATTATCCAACACAAGGTATAGGTGTAAATGGCGGAATAACATTGAATTTTTAAGGAAAATATAACAGCAATTAAAGGCTTGTGGAAAAACCCTAAGAAAAAATATTCGTTAACTTATAGGAATCATGTACTTTTGTGCAGCGATTTAATAAACATTATGCATCAGAAAATATTAATTTTAGATTTTGGGTCTCAATACACTCAGTTAATTGCACGTAGATTACGTGAATTAAATGTTTACTGCGAAATTCACCCTTTCAATCACTATCCAAAACCTGATGCATCGGTTAAGGGTATAATTCTAAGTGGTAGTCCATATTCAGTTCGAGAAAAAGATTCTCCACGTGTCGACTTAGCCGCACTTATTGCACATGCGCCATTATTAGGAGTATGTTATGGTGCACAGTTATTAGCCCATGTAAATGGAGGTAAGGTAGAAAAAAGTAAAGTACGCGAATATGGTCGTGCTAATATTTCTAAACTTGATTCCAAGTCTCCATTAATGAAAGGAATTAAAAAGGGAAGTCAAGTTTGGATGAGTCATGGTGATACCATTATGGAATTACCTAAGAACTTTAAGATTATTGCAGAGACTACAGATGTAGCAGTTGCGGCTTTCCATATTAAGAATACAGAAGTATTTGGATTGCAATTCCACCCTGAGGTATATCACTCAACAGATGGTACTGAAATTCTTAAGAACTTTATATATGGAGTTTGTGGATGCGAAGGAGATTGGACACCAGGCTCGTTCGTAGAAGAAACCGTAGCTAGTCTTAAAAAGCAAATTGGAAAAGATAAAGTAATTATGGCATTAAGTGGTGGGGTAGATTCTACTGTTGCTGCTCGCCTAATTCATAAAGCAATTGATAAAAACCTTTACTGCATTTTTGTGGATAATGGTTTACTTCGTAAAGATGAATATACGCGTGTTTTAGAATCGTATAAAGGATTTGGGTTAAACGTTATCGGAGTTGATGCGAAGGATAGATTCTATAAAAAATTAAAAGGGATTTCGGATCCAGAAAAGAAACGCAAAATAATTGGTGGATTATTTATAGATATCTTCGAAGAAGAATCTAAAAAAATTAAAGGCGCTAAATGGCTTGGACAAGGAACCATTTATCCTGATGTGATTGAGTCGGTTTCAGTTAAAGGTCCTTCAGCTACAATTAAATCGCACCATAATGTGGGCGGATTACCAGAGAAAATGGATTTGAAGATTGTTGAACCACTTAGAACTTTATTTAAAGATGAAGTAAGAAGAGTAGGTAAAGCAATAAAAATTTCGTCTGATTTTATAGATCGTCATCCTTTCCCTGGACCAGGATTAGCAATTCGTATTTTAGGAGACATTACTCCTGAAAAAGTAGCTATATTACAAGAAGCTGATGATATCTTCATTAGTCGTTTGAAAAAAGATAAATTGTATAAAACTGTATGGCAAGCAGGTGCTATATTCTTACCGGTACAATCGGTTGGTGTTATGGGCGATGAACGTACATACGAACACGTAATTTGTTTACGTGCGGTAACTTCAACCGACGGTATGACGGCGGATTGGAGTCGTTTACCATACGAGTTTTTAGCAAGTGTATCTAATGAAATTATCAATAAAGTAAAAGGTGTGAATAGAGTGGTGTTCGATATCAGTTCTAAACCACCAGCAACGATTGAATGGGAATAAAAATGAGAATTAATCTGTCTGTTTTGTTTTCTATAATATTCATTATAGGTATAAATGTATTGACCTTTGCTCAAAGAGGAGGGACGCCTATAGTTACAAAAGGTGGAAAACAATACTATGCTCATACGGTACAAAGAGGTGAAACGGTGTATGGGCTTTCTAAAACCTATAACACTACGGATAAGGTAATCTATCAAGAAAATCCAAGTGCCGAACATGGAATTAAGGTTGGAGAAATTATTTATATTCCTGTTTCAAATAATAATACTAAACCTGATTTTTCGAATAAACAGGAAATTAAAAGTATAATTAAGCATACTGTTACTAAGGGTGAAACTTTATACGGTATTAGTCGTAAATATAATATTACAGTCGATGAGTTAGTGAAAGCCAATCCTGAAGTTGATAATGGATTGAAAGTAGGGGCTGTTTTAAATATACCATTGGTTTCGTCTGTAATTAATGAAGATGAAAATACCACGACTCCAGAGCCAGAAATGCGCGAAGAAGTAGTGGGTACTAAACCAGGTAAAAATAGAAATCCAGCGAATGATGTTATTCCTGATAAGAATACATGTTTAGATAATACACATACCAAGTTGGAGTATAATATTGCGGTTTTGGTACCATTAAATTCTACAATTTTATCAGAACCAAGATCTGCTCGTATTGTGTATCAATATTATTCGGGATTGAAATTGGCTATGGCGAAGTATGAGCCTATTAAAGCTAAAATTAATTGGAATTTCTTTAGTACTGGTTCTAAGTCGAACGATGAAGAATCGAAGAAAATTGTACAAAATCCAACTTTCCAAAAATCTGATTTAATTATAGGTCCACTTTATACAAGTGAGATGACACCCATATTAGAATACGCAAAAGAGAAGCAAGTACCTATGATTAGTCCATTTAGTCGTGGAGAAGATATTCTTATAGATAACCCATTCGTATTCAAGGCATCTCCAAGCGAGTCAACTTATGCTACTTCTATAGCATCGATGTTAAACCAGAAGTATAAGAATGGAAAAGTAATATTAGTAAATACTGGATTAAAGAAAGATTCCATATTCTTTAAAACACTAAGAGATACATTAGTATTAAAATATAGATTTGATAGCGTAAGTGCGAACCGCAATTTAGTGTATTTACCCAAAGGAGGAAATGCCGCAGCCTTTATTAAGAAGGATGTAGCAAATATTTGTATCTATCCTACCAATAAAGAAATTGCGATGAACACTTTTTTAAGTGGAATGAATAAATTTGGGAAGGATAATGATTTGTCGATATTAGGAGATGAGTCATGGTTTAATTTCAGAAACTTCGACATTGAGCATTTAAGCAATTGTAAAGTAACCATACCAGTAATTTATAAAACATTTGCATGGGATTCTACATATAGTTCGTTTATTAATAGTTATAAGAACGAATACAATACAGACCCAGAGTTTTATGCTTTCAGAGGTTATGAAATAGCGTGTTTAAGTATAGATATGTTGGAGAAATATGGTTCCATGTTAGCTCCATGTGCTATTTATGATAAAAATAAATATTTAATCACTCCGTTCGCCTGGAGGAAAACACCAGGTGGGGGGTATGAGAATACAGGTTTAAGTCTCATGATATTAGACAAGTACGCAATAAGGTACGAGTCGTATTAAATTTTATTAACATTTTTTACAAGCTGGACTATTTGTTCCAGCTTTTTTTATATCTTTGATATACTACTCAATTAACCTACACGAATAAACTCTATAATTAACTGTGCTAAATAAATGCGCCTTAAGCGTATATGGAGGTTATTAAAACCTTCATATATAGAGCGTTTATTGTGTTATTGATGTATAAAAAACGTATTAAAAAGTGAAAAGAGTATCTATTCTTGCAGTTCTAAGTACCTTTATTGGTATAGTAACCTCCAGCTATGCTCAACAAACCCCATGTTTAACAGGAGGTTGTTATGTTTCTGTTCAAGCTAGTTCTAATTCAATTTGTAGTGGGCAGTCAGTGACTTTGACACCCGATTCAGGGTTCGCATTGTTGCAAAACGACTTTAATACTAGTACTTTAGGGCAAGGTTGGGTAACCAATAACAATGTGGTGAATTTTAATAATCCATGTGGTGCAGGACCTGACGGAACACCGCATATCTGGTTTGGTAATGCAGCAGGGACTGGTACTAGATTATTACAAACTGTAGACTTTAATCTAATTGATGGCGGTTTTATATATTTTGACTTTAAAATGGCCACACAAGGAGTAAATAATCCATCTTGCGAAGGACCAGATGAAGCAGACGAAGGTGTTTCTCTTCAATATTCAATTGATTATGGTGCTACTTGGCAAGATATCATTTATTTTAGTCCTGATGGGAATTTACTACCAAGTAATCCTGGCGGAAATAATAGTATTGCATTTGGTCCAACCGCTTTTACAGATTGGAATAATTATAGTTTTGCTGTTCCTCCAGCAGCTCAAACTCTTTGTACACGTTTCCGTTGGTTTCAACCATATAATACGTCTGCAACTAATGACCACTGGGGGCTTGATAATATTTTGATTGTAAGTAATACACCTCCAATATCTGGTGCATTTACTTCTTATACATGGTTAGATACAGGTTTGCCAGTTACTGGTCCAAGAGTTGAGACTCCAATGCAAACTACTACTTATTATGTTCAATTCATTTCACCTGTCGATACATGTATCGATTCTGTAACAGTGCAAGTTAGACCTACACCGACTGCCGTGTTTACTGGTGAGGCAAATCCATGTGTAGGAACTCCATATAACTACTCTGGAGCTGGTTCAACTGTAAGTTCTGGTACTATCAATAACTATAAGTTTATTCTAAATCCGAATAGTTTTGTTAATTATAATGGAGCTAATAATAATTTCTCTTTTACCTATCCAGTTCCAGTAAATACTTTCAATGCTTCATTAATTGTAACTTCCAATTTAGGTTGTTCCGATACAGCTACTATGAGTATTACTGTAACTCCTAAACCCGAACCTGATTTTACTTTGCCTACGGCTGTCTGCGAAGGTCAAGTAGTAAATATAGATGCTTCTGCATCTACCATCCAAGCTCCTGGCTCTTTAGGTGCTTTCGTTTGGGATTACACTAATGATGGAGTAAGCGACGATTCGTTAATGACCAATACCACAAGTTATACAGCTACCGGTACAGGGCAACAAACCGTTGAACTTACTTTGTATAATAACTCTGGTTGTTCGATTTCATTAACCAAAAATATACAAGTATATGCTGTTCCAGTAGCCGATTTTACTGTAGATCCTCGTTGTGTGGATGCACCTACCTTTATAACTAATAATAACCTGATGCCAGGGGTAAATTATAGCTACGATTTTGGTGATGGAACTACGGCAAATAGTAATAATAATACCATTCAGCATACTTATGGCTATGGTAATTATACAATTCAGCTAATTGCTAATCAACAAAACCTTTGTGCCGATACAGCAACGGTTGATATTACTATTCAAAATGATGTTATAGCTGATTTCACTTTTAATGAAGCTTGTAATTTAACAGGTATCTTCACCGACGCTTCATCAATTCCGGCTACCTCTAATGGTACAGTAACTAATTGGAATTGGTCGTTTGGTAATGGATCAACTGATAATACTCAAAATCCAACTCATACCTATATTAATAGTGCCGATTATCAAGTTCAACTTATCGTTCAATCGAGCGAAGGTTGTTTTGATACTATTATTAAAACAGTGCCTAAATATGCAGTTCCAACTGCTGATTTTACTTTCTCTGAAGTATGTTTAGGTGAAGTAACTAAATTATCGAATACATCTACAATTTCATCAGGTGCTATAAATACCTATAATTGGAACTTAGGTGATGGAGAATCATTATCAAATCCAAATGGAGATCATTCATACGATGTAGATGGTGCTTATAATGTAACTTTAGTGGTTGTAAGCGACCGTGGTTGTGCTGATACTATTACTAAAGTTGTAAATGTTTGGCCTGTCCCAACTGCAGGATTTACTATATTCCCACCAATACAAACTGATATGTTAAACCCTTCTGTGCAAATTACAGATGGTTCTAATGGCGCTCATATATATGAATATTTCATACCTAATCAAGGTACATACAATGAGCCTAGTCCGGCATTCGATTTCTCAAATAGCGGCAGCTATACCATATTCCAAACAGTTGCTAATCAATTTGGATGTGAGGATAAATCACAAATGGAATATATAGTGTTACCAGGCTATACTTTCTATGTTCCAAGTGCATTTACTCCAGGTAAAGGAGATTTAATCAATCCAGTATTCCAATTCTATTCAATGGGTATGGATGCTATTGATTTTAGAATATTTAACCGTTGGGGTGAAGAGATTTTTGCAACGCTAGATCCAAACTTTGTATGGGATGGAACCCATAAGGGAAAAGAGTTACCAATGGGTATTTATGCTTATCGTGCTATCGTAAAAGATATGGAAGGAAATGAATACCTTTATTCTGGTCAAATAAACCTTATTAGATAAGTATTTTTCATTAGATTTGCGCTGTAATTGTGCAGTCTATGAATCTTCAGTTGCAAGAAACTATATTTCAGAAGAATAACCTTTCTTCAAAAGAATTAAAACATATTTATAAGCATCTTCTCGTTCCAAGATTAATCGAAGAGAAGATGCTTATTTTATTACGTCAAGGACGTATTTCTAAATGGTTCAGTGGAATAGGGCAAGAAGCCATCTCTGTTGGAGCTACTTTAGCTTTAGAACACGATGAATATGTGTTGCCTATGCACCGTAATTTAGGAATGTTTACCTCGCGTAATATGCCACTTGCCAAACTGTTTATGCAGTTTCAAGGTAAAGAACATGGCTTTACTAAAGGTCGTGATCGTAGCTTCCATTTCGGAAATAACGACTACCATATTGTGGGTATGATCTCGCATTTAGGCCCGCAATTAGGAGTTGCCGATGGTATTGCATTAGCTACTAAATTGAAAAAAGAAAATAAGGTTACCCTTGTGGTTTCTGGAGATGGAGGTACATCTGAAGGTGATTTTCATGAAAGTTTAAACGTAGCAGCCGTTTGGGACTTGCCAGTTATCTTCTTAATCGAAAATAATGGATACGGATTAAGTACTCCAAGTAATGAGCAATTCCGTTGTGAATACATTTCGGACCGCGCTAAAGGATTTGGAATGGAGTCGGTAATTGTCGACGGAAATAATATCTTAGAAGTATATCAAACTGTAAAAAGATTAGCTGAAGATTTACGCCAAAACCCACGTCCAGTTATGCTCGAATGTTTAACATTCCGTATGCGTGGACATGAAGAGGCGAGTGGTACTAAATACGTTCCACAATATTTATTCGACGCTTGGGAGAAAAAAGACCCTATAAATACATTTGAAAAATGGATGATTGAAACGGGTGAACTTTCTCGCGAAGAAGCTGATGCTATTCGTTCCGAAATTAAACACGACATAGCTGAAGCAGTTGAAGTTGCATTTGCTGAACCTGCAGTTACTGCCTCTGATGAGGTTGAATTAGGCGATGTTTATGCACCATATAAGCAAGTTGTTACTCCAGCTTCAGGAAAAACAAATGAAATGCGATTTGTAGATGCTGTTTCGGATGGATTGAAATTAGCGATGGAAAAACATGATAATCTTGTATTAATGGGACAAGATATCGCTGAATATGGTGGAGTTTTTAAAGTAACAGAAGGCTTTGTAGAGAAATTTGGCAAAGGTAGAGTTCGTAATACTCCATTATGCGAAAGCGCCATTGTGGGAACCGCTCTTGGTTTATCCATTAAGAAAATGAAAGCTATGGTTGAGATGCAATTCGCAGACTTTGTGACTTGTGGATTCAATCAAATTGTAAATAATCTTGCAAAATCGCATTACCGTTGGGGTCAAAATGCCGATGTAGTTGTGCGTATGCCTACAGGTGCAGGAGTTGCTGCTGGGCCGTTCCACAGTCAAAGTAATGAGGCTTGGTTCTTCCATACACCTGGACTAAAAATCTTTTATCCTTCCAATGCTGTGGATGCAAAAGGTATGCTTCTTGCAGCTTTTGAAGATCCAAATCCAGTTATTTTCTTCGAACATAAAGCGTTATATCGCTCCGTTTCTGGTATGGTACCAGAAGGTTATTATACTACAGAAATTGGTAAAGCTCAAATTGTTCAAGAAGGTAATGATTG
>DATCKI010000317.1:0-4343 GCA_036562365.1 Bacteroidia bacterium
AATTTTTAGAAATGATATAAAAGTTGGATTCCTAAGTCAAGATCCTCCTTTCGATCCTAATAAAACCATATGGGAAAGTATATTCGAATCGGATACGGAAGTTACCAAGATTATTCATGCCTACGAACAAGCCATTGAAAACGGAAATAATGTCGATTTAGACCGCATTCTTGCCGAAATGGATCGTTTACATGCATGGGATTTCGAATCGAGAATTAAAACCATTTTAGGTAAACTAAAAATCTTCGAACTCGATCGTAAAACCAGTACCTTATCAGGTGGACAAAAAAAGAGAGTAGCTTTAGCAAAATTATTAGTTGAAAACCCTGATGTATACTTACTCGATGAGCCAACCAACCACTTAGATATAGACATGGTTGAATGGTTAGAAGAAGAATTAAATACGGGAAAAAAAACTGTATTATTAATTACTCACGACCGCTATTTCTTAGACAATGTGTGTAATAATATTTTCGAATTAGAAGATAATGTATTGTATCAATACAAAGGCAATTACAGTTATTATCTAGAAAAGCGCGCAGAAAGAAAAGCTGCTATGCAGAGTGAATTTGAAAGTAATCAAAACATTTTGCGTAGAGAGTTAGAATGGGTTCGTCGTCAACCTAAGGCTAGAGGAACCAAAAGTAAAAGTCGTTTAGATGCATATTACGAACTTAAAGAACAGACCAAAAGAGTAAAGGAAGAAAAAGGGATAGAATTACAATCTAAGATGTCGCATTTAGGAACTAAGATTGTAGAATGTATTAAAGTAAATAAAGCCTTCGGAGAAAAAGTACTTTTAAAGGATTTCAGTTATTCATTCAAACGTGGCGATCGCATAGCATTAGCGGGAGCTAACGGAACGGGTAAAACTACCTTTTTAAATATGATTACAGGTAAAATACAACCCGATTCAGGAAAAATAATCATAGGCGACACGGTAAATTTTGGTTTTTACGAGCAAAGTGGAATCAAATTTAGAGATGATGACCGAGTAATAGAATATGTACAAAACATTGCTGAAGTTATAGAAACTGGTTCAGGTCAGCGACTTAGCGCTTCACAAATGCTAACGAGGTTTGATTTTCCTCCAGATCGTCAATGGACACACATTGGTAAATTAAGTGGTGGCGAGAAAAAACGTTTATACTTATTAAGTGTATTAATGAAGAATCCCAACTTCTTAATTCTCGATGAGCCAAGTAACGACCTCGACATCTTAACTTTAAATAAACTCGAAGAGTTTTTATTAGACTATCCAGGATGTATATTAGTCGTTAGTCACGACCGCCATTTCATAGATAAAATTTGTGAGCATACCATGGTATTAGAAGGGGCAGGAAAAGTGCGTATGTATCCTGGAAATTATTCAATGTACAGAGCAGAAATGGAGGTTGAAGCAGCCAAAGAAAAAGCAGAAAACAAAGAGCAAAACGCTGAAATTAAGGCTGAACAAAAGGTTGAAAAACCTAAAGAAAAAGTAAAATTAAGCTATAAAGAAAAGTTAGAATTCGAGAAATTAGAGAAAGAGATTCCGGAATTAGAGAAAAAGAAAACAGAATTAGAAGAAAAACTAGGGAGCACAACCGATGGCCAAGAATTAATAAAAATCAGTGCTGAATTAGGAAAATTAATGGAAGAGATTGACGAGAAAAGTATGCGTTGGTTGGAGTTAAGCGAATTTGCTTGATAATTCTTGACTATAAAGACTTGAATATGTATATTCGCATGGAAATTTAAACATCTTAATAATGGAAGTATATATAGTATCGGCGGTACGTACGCCAATTGGAAGTTTTAACGGACAATTTTCAGGAGTATCTGCAACACAATTAGGTGCAGCGGCAATCAAAGGTGCAGTAGAAAAAGCAGGTCTTTCAGTAGACAAAATAGAGGAAGTATATATGGGCCATGTATTACAAGGTAATGCAGGTCAAGCTCCAGCACGCCAAGCTGCTAAATTTGCTGGTCTTCCAGACAGTGTACAATGTACAACCGTAAACAAAGTATGTGCTTCTGGTATGAAGTCAGTAATGTTTGCAGCTCAATCTATATTACTGGGCGACAGTAGCGTTGTAGTTGCTGGAGGTATGGAAAATATGACTCAAACTCCTTACTACTTAGATAATGCTCGTAATGGATATAGATTAGGAAATGGCACTGTTATCGACGGACTAGTAAAAGACGGATTAACGGATGTTTACAATAATTATCACATGGGTAATGCAGCAGAATTATGTGCAAAAACACATAATATTACTCGTGAAGAACAAGATGCTTTCGCAATTGAAAGTTATAAACGTTCACAAGCTGCTTGGGCTGCAGGTAAATTCAACGAAGAAATTGTTCCTGTATCAGTTCCTCAACGAAAAGGAGATGCTTTGTTGATAGATAAAGATGAGGAATATACGCAAGTTAAATTTGAAAAAATCCCTGAATTACGCCCAGTTTTCCAAAAAGACGGAACAGTTACTGCTGCTAATGCAAGTACTTTAAATGATGGTGCAGCTGCTTTAGTACTTGTTAGTAAAGAAAAAATGGAAGAATTAGGTTTAAAACCTATTGCTAAATTAATCGGTTATGCTGATGCTGAACAAGCTCCAGAATGGTTTACTACAGCTCCATCTTTAGCTATTCCTAAAGCCATTAAGAAAGCTGGTTTAACTCAAGATCAAATCGATTATTATGAAATCAACGAAGCTTTTAGCGTAGTATCTTTAGCAAATAATAAAATCTTAGGTTTAGATCCAAGTAAAGTGAATGTTAACGGAGGTGCCGTATCATTAGGCCACCCTCTAGGATGTTCAGGTGCTAGAATTATTGCTACTTTAATTCAAGTTTTAAAACAAAACAATGCACGTTACGGCGTTGCTGGTATCTGTAATGGTGGCGGTGGTGCTAGTGCTGTTGTCATCGAAAATATCTAAGATGTTTGCATCTACCTTACTTTCCAACATACCTATACTATCCGATGCAACTAAGCAAGCTTATCCGCTCGACGAGTTGCTTTTTGGTGAAGTAGTGCAAATTTTACAAAATGCGAAAGACTTTGTATTTGTAAAAAATTTGCAAACTCATACCGAAGGATATATTAAAAAGAACCAATTAATTTCTATATCGGATGAATATGCCCGTGAATTCCAATCGGGCATATTCCTTCGTTTAGCTAGCCCTATTAGCGCCGTTGAAAACGAAAGAACTGGTATTCAAAATTATATTTCTGCTGGTTCTATTTGCGGAACTAATAAAGAATCTATTAGACTCGGAGATGATTTGTTTAGCTTTACTATGTCTAATATTTTCTTATCAAATTCTTCTAATAAGGAAGATTTACTCCGCGATGCAGCACTCATTTATTTAAATACTCCTGAACGTAATGGTGGCAGGTCTATATTCGGTATGGACTCTACCCTTTTCCTTACGCAAGTATTTGCTTATGCAAATACTTTTATTGGAAATAACTTACAGGATATGATTTCGCATGGTCAAGTAATCGATTTTATTCATGAAATAAAATGCGGTGATGTGGCCTTCTTCGAAGATGAACATAACCAAATAATTCATGCTGGAATTTGCATAGGCGAAAACTGGATACTTCACTGCGACGGTAAAGTTAAATCAGGCCGACTAGACCAACAAGGTTTATTCGATCCAAAAGAAAACGGCTATATTTACACTTTACGTCTCATTAAAAGATACTTTTAATGTTTACATTACCTAAATTTACAACGACTCAAATTGATGGAATTAATATAGGATTAATGATTATTTCCTTAATCTTAGCCTATATATTGCCATTCGAATTATTCCTGTTTTCATACGCTGTATTAGGACCTTTACATTACCTAACCGAAATATCTTGGTTACACCAAAAAAAATATTTCATTCCTATTCGCGAAGAAAAAAACAAATGGCTCTTCCCTGTCATAGCTGTAATTCTAACTGGATTATTATCCTTAGATAATGTATTAGATTTATTCCAAATAAAGTTCGTATTACCAAAATTCCTTCGTGGAACTAATATTATTTTCTTCCTATTTGGAGCTGCATTTATTGCCGTTGTATTCAAAAAACAAAATATACGTATCATCGCTATCTTAGTTTTAGCGTTGCTTAGCATGTTCTTTAATTTAGAGCAATCATGTATTACTTGTACCGACCAAGCTCAAAAAACTATAGAACTTTGCGACCAAACTAATTCAAAAATAGTTACAGCATTTATTCAAAATCGCTGTATCGACGTAGATGGCGACGGAATATTAAGTCCAGGAGTCGACTTTAAATCTGGATTTACCTATTCATCATTAGTAATCTTCCTTTCAGCATATCTCCCAACTTTAATA
>DATCKI010000319.1:0-9032 GCA_036562365.1 Bacteroidia bacterium
GTTAAGCTTTCTCCAACTATTAATAAGCATGAGTAATTGAGAAATAGAAAGGCAATAATATAACCTTCGTATTTATGATCTCGCAGGAATTTCTTCGGTTCGAAATCGAAGAATAACCTAGTCATATAACTAAAAATTAGAAAGATGAAAACGCTTCGGATAATGATTAATACAATTTTCTTGCTTTCTAAAGTTTGTGGAAAACCAATAAAGTAAATAATAGTAGCCGAGGCTATAAGAATCATAATAAGTCTAAGTATTCTCAGACTTAACAGTGCTTTTTCTTTTATCTTATAGATAAAAAGATTGATTCTTTCTCGAATACTATATACGGATAGAGGCACTTTTTTAGGCTATAAAAAATTTAATAGACTCTTGTAATAATCTTTCTTTTTCCACTGGTACTACTCCAGGATATTCGCAAACTATACCTGCAGCTATATTGGCAATTTGAGCGGCGGTTTCAGCCTCAGCTCCGGCAACATACATGCAGGTAAGGGTAGCAATTACACTATCTCCAGCACCTGATACATCTGCTAAATTACGCACTAAACTTTTTTGTACAATATGCGATTGAGCATCACTAAAAAATACTCCTTTTTCCGACATAGTACAAAGCGTATATGTATTATTCAAGGTCTTGCGTAATAGAGCATCAGCTTTTATAACATCTTCTACATCTTGTATATTTATGCCTAAACCTTCTCTTAATTCCTTAAGATTTGGCTTAAAAAAGGTGACATTTTTATAGGCTGTAAAGTTGTTTTTCTTAGGATCTACAAAGGTTGGAATACTTTTTTCATTTGCCCATTTAACTATGGTTGAAATAGTATTTTCATTTAAAACCCCTTTATCGTAATCTTCGAATAAGATGGCATCGAAGCTATTATTTTCTAAAAGATTTTGAATATGCTTAAGCATTATTATACGTTGAGAATCATTGATTTGTTTCAAATCTTCATCATCGATTCTGAGCATATGGTGCGATTGAGCTAAAACACGGGTTTTCGTCGTAGTTTTCAATTCAGGTAATTGTAAAATCCCATCGCAACAAACTCCTAAATTTTTGAAAATATCGAGTAAAGCATTTCCGTTTTCATCGGCACCAATAAGCGAAACAGGGAATACTTGAGCTCCTAAAGATTGCACATTCATAACTACATTTCCGGCACCACCTGCACGTGCATCGCGCTTGTGTACATGCACAACCGGAACAGGAGCTTCAGGAGAAATACGTTCAACTTTTCCTTGTATATACTTATCGAGCATAAAATCTCCTATTACTAATATCTTTTTACTGTTGATATTAGTGAACCATTGCTTTATCTCTAATTCAGAAAACTGTTTCACCTTCAAATTTTATACAATGTTAGTAAATTATACGCATCAAAAAGCTTAAATATTGGCTTTTTTACGTCTATTTATACTTTTTATTTAGTGAAAAATTAACGCAACCGCCTAGCTTAATCTTTTTCATTTCTTTTATCTTTGTTTTATGAGTCAAAGCATTAATTCTAGCAAAGCTCCAGAACCAGTTGGTTTGTATCCACATGCAAAACGTGTTGGAAATTTATTATTCCTCTCAGGTGTTGGTCCGCGTGAAAGAGGAACTAAGAAAATTCCAGGTGTGGAATTAGACGAGAATGGAAATATTATCTCTTACGATATTGAAACTCAATGTCGTAGTGTATTTAATAATGTCCGTGCTATTGTTGAAGAAGCAGGAAGTTCTTGGGATAAGATTGTTGATGTTACCGTTTTTCTTACCAATATGAAAGACGATTTTGCAACATATAATAAACTTTGGGCTGAGTATTTTGGAGAAAATCCTCCTTGTCGTACTACCATAGAAATTAATTGTTTGCCAACTCCTATAGCTATTGAATTAAAAGTTATTGCAACCATATGAAAAAGGTATTGTTGACTATTGTATTCGGCTTTTTGGCTTTATTTATAAATGCTCAAACCGATTTAGATGCCAAAGAATTTCAATCTAAATATGGAGCTGAAACCAAAGCTCTTTTGGTTGATGTTCGTCAAGACTGGGAACTGAAAAATGGCTTTATTTCAGGGGCTGTGAATTATGATTTTATGGACGATAATTTCATGAATAAATTCAAGAATACTCCTAAAGATTTTCCTATTTATGTGTATTGCGCATCGGGTGGTAGAAGTGGCGAAGCTGCGGAATTACTAACCAAAGCTGGATATAAAAAAGTATACAATTTAAAAGGTGGAATGAGAGCATGGACTGCTCAGAATTTACCTGTACGCAAGCCTTAATATCTTACTTCAACCATAGTTGCTCCCTTACCATATTTTTGCCAAGGTGCATCGCTGTAATAAATATTGGGATAAGATTTTAGGATAGACCTAACTTCAGCTCTTAATATTCCTTCTCCAACTCCGTGTATAACCACAAATTTTCGTACACGCATAGCAATAAGTTCTTCCAATTTATTTTGGAAGGTCCTTAATTGAAATTGTAAACGTTCATCACTACTTAAACGATAGGTATTTACTTGAATATCGTCGAGATGTAGGTCTATTTCAGGGATATTTTCCCTTACAGCAGGCATTTTCTTTTTGTTTTCTGGCTTAAAATCTACTGGTTTAAGTGGAATTTTAGGATTGAAAACATCATCATCTTTACTTGCTTTTTTGATGGTTTTCTTACTAGGATTCACCCATTCTTCTTTGTCAGAACGAATTTTTTCTTCTTCGTATTTCTGTTTAATTAAGTCTTCAGCACGCTTAGATGAAACTTCATCATGAAGGTCCTTACTTGCTGATTTCTCCTTTTTGATTTTAATTTTCCCTACCTTATCCCAATCTAATTCCTCTTCTTTAGGTGGAGGTGCTGGGGTATAGGAGTTTGGACTGTCTTTACGGAAGACAGGCATAGATTTAAATGGGTTAAAAAGTGCAACAATTTCGTTTTTGTGCACTTTAATTTCAATTCCTTCGTCGGCAATAATGGTGTAGTATGAGTCGGGTAGAACGGCAATAACGGTGCCTCCACCTTCAAAATCTGTGAATTTTACTTTATCGCCAACTTTAAATTTCATATTGCTAAAACATCATTAACAGCAGCAGAAAGGAATGCATCTAATTCCTCAGCATTTGCAGCTTCAGCGTAAACGCGTACAACTGGTTCAGTGCCTGAAGCACGAATCATAAGCCATTCACCGCCATCAAAATGGTATTTATATCCATCAATCGTTTCGGTTCTAGCTACTTTTTTATTTCCAATTTCAGTGATTTTACCAGCCTCGCATGCTGCTAAAATACGTTGTTTTTGCTCTTCAGTTAAGTGTAAATCGGCACGATTATATTGGAAGGGCCCTGTGATTTCGTAAACTTCTTGAATTAGTTCTTCAAGAGATTTTCCGCTTTTAGCCATGAATTCCCAAAGTATTAAGCCCATCCAAATACCATCGCGTTCCGGAATATGGCCTTTAACTGCAATACCACCACTTTCTTCACCTCCTAAAAGAATATCTTCTTCTAAGAAATAACCTGCGATATATTTAAACCCAATTTTTACAGTTAATTGGTCTAAGTTATAATGCGCACAAAGCTTTTTGATTTTATCGGTAACAGAGAATGCTGAAATAACTCTTCCCGAATAATTTTTATACTTCACTAAATAGTGAATTAATAGGAGAATAATATGGTGCGAGTCAACGAAATTACCTTTAGAATCGAATAAACCAATTCTATCAGCATCTCCATCAGTAGTTAAACCACAGTCTATATTTTTGTTGGTTTGAATGTATTGTTGGAATTCTTTTAGATTCTTTAAAATAGGTTCTGGAGCAATTCCGTTGAATCCTGGATTATGTTCACAGTGTAGTAAAGCTATTTCAGGGAAAAGCTTACGCATTACACTTTGCCCAGCACCATACATAGCATCGTAACCAAATTTTAAACCAGAATTTTTAATTGCATCAAGGTCAAAATTTGCTTTTACTTTATCGATGTATAATTGTTCGAAGTCGGATGCCACAAAATTTGGATTGTCTTTCCAAAGGGTAATAGGAATATTAGGTGCTGTATCTGGAATTAAAGCTTCAATTGCATCTAATTCATTAGGAAGAACAGGGCCACCATAATTACCTTTTAACTTATAACCATTGTATGAAGGTGGATTATGACTAGCTGTAATAATAACCCCCATAGATGCGTTATATTCTTTAGTAGCAAGAGAAATCATAGGAGTAGAAACAAAACCATCTGCATAAATTACTTTAAATCCTTCAGAAAGGAATACAGAAGCTGCAGTTTCTAAGAATAAACGGCCTGCGAAACGGCAATCGTGACCAATAACTATGGAACCAGCTTTACCTTCTTTTTGTTTAAGATATAAAGCCACACCCATTGAAATACGTTTTACGTTATCAGTGGTGAAATCCTGAGCAATAATTGCTCTCCATCCATCGGTTCCGAATTTAATTTTACTCATATACGTTTATTATGAGTGCGAATGTACGATATTTGAATAAATTTTCACAGCAATAAGCCTTATAGAATATGAGCTACATTAATATTCATACGCATTTTAAACCAAAATTTGAAGACGAATTCGCCTTGCGTAATGGGTATATGTTTGCCTTACAGGATGATAGCTTGGTTTATAAGGTTTCAAATGGACTACATCCTTGGTTTAGTCAAGGAGCTTTTGATGCTTCAAAATTGAAGGAGATTTTATTGCAAAATAAAGCTATAGCTGTAGGTGAGTGTGGATTAGATAGGTTGAGAGGTGCCGATTTAAATGTTCAACAAGATATTTTTACAAAGCATTTGGATGTAGCACATGATTTAAAACTGCCAGTTATAGTGCATAGTGTAAGAACTTATGATGAAGTATGGAATTTGGTAAAGGGGACAGAAGTTCCTATTATTTTACATGGGTTTTCAGCTTCGGAACAACAATGGGAAAGGTTTAATGAGAGTGAAAATGTATATTATTCACTAGGAATTAGGGAAATAAATCGATTAAAGTATTTAGATCGGATGAATTTGAATCGAATTTTATTAGAGACGGATAATCAGTTGTATAGTATAAAAGATGTGTATGAAGAATTTGCGAAAAGACGAGGGGTTGAAATAGTTGAATTGCAGGAGTTTGTGAAAGTTAATGTAAGTAAATTAGGCATAGATATAAAATTGCTTTGAGAAAAAGCGCGATAAATATATTTTTGCCAAAAATTTAGAAGATGAGTCAGATTCAATCGTGGATGGGGCGCACCCGTCTATTACTAGGAGATGAGAAACTAGAAAAATTAATTGATGCCCATGTATTAGTGGTAGGCTTAGGTGGTGTAGGAGGAATCTGCGCTGAAATGATTGCCCGTGCTGGAGTAAAGAGAATGACCATAGTAGATGCAGACGTGGTAGAAGAGACGAATCGTAATCGCCAAATTATAACTTTAATTAGTAATGATGGGCAAAAGAAGGCGGAAGTAATGGCTCAACGATTAAGAGATATAAATCCAGAAATCGAATTAACGGTTTTACCAGAATACGTGAAGAATGAACGCACCGACGAGATATTAGACAGTGCAAAATTCGATTATGCGGTAGACTGTATTGATACCTTATCTCCCAAAGTATTCTTCATAAAAGCGTGTTTAGATCGTAAGATTCCAATTGTAAGTAGTATGGGAGCTGGTGGCAAGGTAGATCCTACTCAAGTAACCATTGGGGATATATCGGAGACACATACCTGTAATTTGGCATTTTACGTGCGTAAACGTTTGCATAAAATGGGCATACGTAAAGGGGTAAAAGTGGTTTGGTCGCCAGAGAAAGCTGATAAATCGAAGATAGTAGTGGTAGATGGTGGTCCTAAGAAATCGGTAATTGGAACTATAAGTTATATTCCTGCTACCTTTGGTATTCAGGCAGCAAGTGTGGTGATCAGAGATTTATACAATAGAAAATAAATTTAAAAAGGTATAAAAAAGTAAAACCCCGATTGCGAGTCGGGGTTTTTTTATGCGTTATGACAATTCTTGACTAGTTTACAGTAAGGTTACGGAATTCAACTCTACTTAAATCAGGATTGAAGTTTTTCTCATTCTCGTAACGAATGAAAACGGTGTATTTGTCTAAGTTAGGGTCGAAGCAAGCACCTTGAACAGAAGAATTTGGTGCGATTGCAAATTTACGGTCGTACTCAGAGTTGTTACAAGTAGCACACTCATCAGAACCATAATAAGCACCTAATCTAAAGCTTACATTTTTAACAGAGTTGGTAGTGTTTTCGAATTTGAAGATTCGAGATTTCATGATAGTACCAACTTCATGACTACAAACTTCATCTTTTTGATAAATCTTAACTCCGTTTTTGTTTTCGATTAAAGTCCACTCACTTGAAGTTTGAGCGAATGCACCTAGACTTAGAGCTAATATTGATACAACTGTAAATAATGATTTCATGAGTATTTTTTTTTCAAATATAGGAATAAAATTAACATTTTTTCAGATTTAACGAAAATAAACGCAATTTGGTTACAATTTTTTTAAAAAGAAAATATGAAATCTAGATTTAGCGATAATTTAACCAGCATTAAACTTTGTTATTGGATAAACTAATTTTATTTTTGACCAAATTGAATATATAATAACTATGAGGAACTTTTTAATTCCATTTCGCATTATCGTTGGTGTAATATTTATTATTTCAGGTTTAATTAAAGCAAACGATCCTGTTGGTTTTAGTTATAAAATGGAAGAGTATTTCACTGTATTTAAGACGCAAGATAGCGTTGCAACTACTGTTTTCGAGATGCGCGAACTTAGTGAAGATGAAAAAGATGCCGTTTTTGCTGGAACTTCATCCATAATTCCAGTAGATTTTAATGGAACCCCTATAGATCTTTCTGCAGAAGGTGCAAGAGACGAATTTATGTATGTAAATGCAGAATTGGTTACCTATTCGATGGTAGAACGAGATAATTTCTGGAATAGTTTCTGCAATGTAATGCATGATAATGCTTTATTGTTAAGTATTTTCGTTTGTGTTATTGAAATTCTTTTAGGATTAGCTGTTATTGCTGGAGTATTTACTACTCTTACTGCTTGGTCTTTATTAGGTATGATTATATTCTTCTGTATTCTTACCTTATATTCGGCTTATTATGATAAAGTAACCGATTGTGGATGCTTTGGTGATGCTCTTAAACTTACACCTTGGCAAAGTTTTACTAAAGATGTAGTTCTTTTAGTGCTTATTTTACCTCTTGTTATTTTCCCTAAGAAATGGTCTGGTAAAGTATTTGATACTACTGAAAAGATAGTTTCTGTTGGAAGCATTATTTTAGGTATTGTACTTTGTTTAACTGTATTCGACTGGCAATTACCAGCTATTTTTATTATAGTAGCAGTATTGTTACGTTGGATGGTAGGTATGTTTGGAATGAAGCCTGCAATGCTTGCACCAATTGCGGTTTTATTACCTACTTTGTTTAGTATAGCATTTACAGTTCATTGTTATTATTACTTACCTAAGAAAGATTATCGTCCTTGGGCTATTGGGAATTCTATCCCATCTAAAATGGTAGGTGAGCCAGAACAAGCGAATATTTACATGATTTATAAGAATAAGGAAACTGGTAAAGAAGTTGAAAATTTAGCAGTTTCTACAGATGAAAATGGGGTAGTAACCAATTCATGGGAATGGATGGATAGTACCTTCTTAGCTACACACGATTTCGTAGATCGTCGTCAAGAGGTTATTAAGCCAGCTGTAGTTGCTCCAATTCACGATATGTCGTTAACCGACCCAGCAACGGGTATGAATTATTTCGAAGACTTTGTTTATAAACCAGGGCCTAAATTATTTGTTGTTACCTATGATCTTTCTAAAACAAACCTAAAAGCTATGCCTAAAATTAATGCCATAGCTGATGAATGGATGAAAGAAGGAAATGAAATTATAGGTGCTACTTCGAGCAGCGATCTATTAGTGGAATTCTTAGTAGATAATAAAGTTCCTTTTCCTTATTATACAAACGATGCTACAGCATTAAAAACTATAGTTCGTTCTAATCCTGGATTGCTTTTAATTCAAGATACTATAGTACGTGGAATGTGGCCTTCTACAGCACTTCCTGATATGAATGAAATTAAATCTAAGTTGAAATAATTCTGTTATAATATTCTAAAACAGCAACCTTCTATCGCTGCTTTTACGTTTAATATTACAGAAAACTTGTTATGAAAAAATTAGGAGCTCTTATACTGTTTGGCCTGTTCACCACACTATTTTCAATTGCCCAGGATGTCTATGTGCCTTATGTTATTAAGGAGTATCCTATTCAATTTAAAGTGCTACAAGATTATAAAGTAGCGCGCGTTGCCAATTTTACCTATGTAGTCGAAGAACCTAGTACCTATTCGCAATTCTATATTAAAGGTATGAAGGTTTCGGATACATATTCTGCCGATAGTTTGCAGAATTACTTTATAAACACAGTTTATAAAGATGAAGAAATCATGAACCTTCAACTGCGCGAAAAAGGTCGAGGTAGCCTTGGTGAACATGAAGCAGATAGAGTCGTTTTATCTTTCCTAGCGGATGATAAATTGTATTTATCTACCATATTTATGGTGTACTTCCATATTAACGATGAATATAATGCGATCCTTTTCTATTTTGAAATGGGAGAGAAAAACGTAATTTCTTACGAAGGGGTACTCATCAATATGGCACAAACTCTTGAATGGCTTGAAGTTCCTTATATCAAGTTTAATAATGAAGATTATCAAATTCAAGCTGAATTACCTGAATTTTGGAAATCGGAATCTGAACTTATGAACGATACTACTTATTTTATTTCATTACACGATGGTAGAGGTCGTTTAAACGTTACTGTACGCGAAGTGAAAGACTCTCTTGATGCAAAATCTATTGCAACTATGGAGCATAAAGCACTTAAGACTAATCCTGGTATTTATGTAGGGCATAAACTAAAGGCTTCTGCAGGGAAGTGGATAAATGATGAATCTGTTGGGCGTTGGATAGG
>DATCKI010000320.1:0-2005 GCA_036562365.1 Bacteroidia bacterium
TTTACACTTGATTGAACGTATTAAAGCACATTTTCCAGGTCAAGTGGCAGTCTATCATAGTCGTTTCGGACAAAATGAAAGAGTTGAAGTTTGGAATAACTTCTTAAAAAACGATACTTATAAAATAGTGTTAGGGGCTCGATCGGCCTTATTCTTGCCTTTTAAAAACTTAGGATTGGTAATTGTGGACGAAGAGCACGATTCAAGCTATAAACAGCAAGACCCTGCGCCACGCTATCATGCACGCGATTTTTCATTAGTTCTAGCTAAAGAATTTAATGCAAAAGTGATTATGGGTTCTGCTACTCCTTCTTTCGAAAGTGAATACAATTGCGAGATTGGGAAGTATACGAAAGTGCAATTAAATGAGCGTTATTCGCAAGTTTCTTTACCTGAAATAAACACAGTTAGCTTATTAGAAGCCAGAAAAAATGACGAGATGAAATCGCTTTTTTCTGAAACTCTATTAAATCATATTCAAACTTGCTTAGATAATAATGAGCAAGTCATTTTATTCCAAAATAGAAGAGGTTTTTCGAGTCGTTTGGAATGTGACGATTGTGGTCATGTGCCCTACTGCGAACATTGCGATATTGCCCTTACCTATCATAAAAGTAGACACGAATTAAAATGTCATTTATGTGGGTATATGATGCCACTTCCTAAGGAGTGTAGCGCTTGTAGAAGCACAAAATTAACATTGAAGGGTTTTGGTACCGAAAAGATAGAAGACGAATTACAAATACTTCTTCCGACTGCTCGTATAGCCCGATTAGATTGGGATATAGCCACACGTAAAAATGCTTATCACCAAGTAATTCAAGCCTTCGAAAATAGAGAAATTGATATTTTGGTTGGAACCCAAATGATTACCAAAGGGCTCGACTTTGATCATGTGGGATTGGTAGGCGTATTAAATGCGGATTCGTTATTACATTTTCCAGATTTTAGGGCGAATGAAAAGGCCTTTCAACTTCTTACACAGGTGGCAGGAAGAGCGGGTCGAAGAAATAAAGTAGGTAAGGTAATTTTACAAACAAATAATCCGCAACATCCCGTTATTCAACATGTTTTAGCACACGATTTTGAAGGTTTTTATAAAAGAGAAATCGAAGAAAGAAAAGAGTGGCATTACCCTCCTTTTGCTAGAATTATAAGAATTGGAATTCGTCATAAAGATTATGGGCAGGTAATGGAGTTGAGTCGTGTATTCGATATGATGTTAAAGGGAACCTTTAAAGAGCGAGTTTTAGGTCCAGAGACACCATTAATAGGTCGAGTGAGGAATTACCACATTCGTCAGTTTTATTTAAAAATAGGCCAGAACGAGAATCAGCAAAAGGCGAAAGAATTGCTGAATGAATTGGCGCGGAAATTGGCTTTTGAAACGGGAATTAAGAGCTATAAGTTAGATATAGATGTGGATTGTTACTAGCAAGTAATTTTCATTTACTAAAAATAGATGCAAATTGTTTGAAGTAAATTTTGGGAGTTTTAAATTTGCTAGTAAGCTAGCTTCAAAACTTTAACAAAGTTTGGAACTTTGTTAAAGTTTAAGATAAAAATAAGTTACAAAATTATTTTTAGGCAAATCTAAATCAAAAATACACGATTAAATTTTTACTATTTTAAGATTCTTACGCATATTTTTATACGTAACAAGAATAGTATAAACACCTGATTTCAGGTTCGTAACATCAATTCTATTTCCATCACGATTAGTCTGATAACTTCGACCTTCCAAATCAAATATTTGTACAGAAGCTTTTTCAAAATCGACTGTATTTAATCCTGTAATTTCTACATAATCAGAAGTTGGATTAGGGAAAATAGATAGATTTAAAGTACCTGAAAATTCCTCGTTACTGAACGTATAGAAAGCAATATCGCAAGGAGTACTTCCACCAAATTTTATATACCCACGTACATCATCGTAATAGCAGTGTAAACCCATAAAATTATATCCAGTCCAAAAATCTAGCATATTACTACATGTTTCAAAATC
>DATCKI010000321.1:0-6192 GCA_036562365.1 Bacteroidia bacterium
GTTCAACGCGGAATATTTGCTGCTATTCCAATTAGTAATTCTGATTCTACACAATATAATTTCAAAATAAATCTAGAATTAAAAGGTAGTCAGAAAATTTACTTCTCTCCTATCGGAAAAACAACTGATGTAAAATTAACCTCGAGTTGGAATTCTCCAAGCTATAATGGATCTTTCTTACCAGATGATAAAGACGATATAAATGGCTTTAATGCACATTGGAATATTCTGCACTTAAATAGAGATTTCCCTCAAGCTTGGACTGGCAACGAATATAGCATCAACAATTCAGATTTTGGGGTAGATCTTATTTTACCTGTCGATAATTACCAAAAAACATATAGAAGCATTAAATACGCTATACTCTTCATAGCATTTACCTTCATCATTTTCTTCTTTATCGAAGTTATGAAGAAAGTATTTATACACCCTATTCAATACATTTTAGTTGGCTTCGCTTTAATTATATTCTATACCTTATTACTTTCTATTGGCGAATATTTAAGCTTTAATACAGCATTCCTAATTTCAGCTATAGCAACTATTTTGCTCATTACAGCATATGTAAAGACTATACTAAAATCTTTCTCATTAGCTACACTAATAGCTGGAATACTAACCATACTTTATGGCTTTATATTCATCATTATTCAAGTTCAAGACTATGCTTTATTAATTGGTAGTATTGGCGTATTCTTAATACTGGCATTGGTTATGTACTTCTCCAGAAAAATAGATTGGTACAATCTAAACCTCAACGAATAATTCAATTTTTTTTTAACACAAAAGGCTAACTTTTAGAGTTAGCCTTTCTTATTTCTACCTGAGGGGGAAATCAGGAGAATTATTTATCTTCATATATTAAATTAAAATTGGTAAGTTTAAACAGGTTTCAAACTAATCATCCAATTTCGCTTTAATTACTTTCGCGTTCTTTAGAGCGGTTTATTATTTCCTTTTCGAAATTTAGTGATAAAATCGTTCCGATTCAAAGAATTTAGCTTTATTAACCAAAGGAGCAACTTAGAACTTTCTTGTCCTAGATTAAGAAGTTTGATTTTAACACTAGCTACCTTTGTAAAAAATAAATACTATGAAAAGTAAAAATGTTGAATTCGTAATATCTCCTGGTCCAGCACATATGGTAGGTGATGGATTTAGAGTACATAATTTTATTCCTGCACATCCTTCGTTAAGCATGCATCGTATGAGTCCATTTATCATGCTCGACTACAATGCAAAAATGTATGTAGCACCGTCAAATAAGCCTAAAGGTGTAGGTGTGCACCCGCACCGTGGCTTCGAAACGGTAACCATTGCATATAAAGGAAAAGTAGCCCACCACGACAGTAGCGGTGGAGGCGGTATTATAGGCGAAGGCGATGTACAATGGATGACCGCAGCCTCTGGGGTATTGCATAAAGAATATTTCGAAGAAGAATTCTCTAAAAAAGGTGGCGAATTCCAAATGGTACAACTTTGGGTTAACCTTCCAGCTAAATACAAAATGAGTCCTCCTAAATACCAAGCTATTTTAAACGAAAATATGGGTCGTGTGGATCTTGAAAACAATGCAGGCCGATTAGAAATTATAGCTGGTGAATACCTTAATGCTAAAGGTCCTGCTAGTACTTTCACTCCAATTTATCTCATTACTGCATATCTAAATGAAAATGGTGTGCATAATTTTAAATTACCCGAGAACTACAATACAGGATTGGTGGTTTTAGAAGGCGAAATTGAAGTGGAAGGTAAAAAAGCAAGCGCCAATCAATTTGTGCTTATGAGTAAAGAAGGCGAAAACTTTGAAGTTAAAGCTAGCAAAGAATCTAAAGTATTAATTCTTAGTGGTGAACCTATAAACGAACCAATTGCCGCTCATGGTCCCTTTGTTATGAATACTAGAGAAGAGTTAATTCAGGCCTTTATGGACTTTAACGAAGGTAAATTTGGCTATTTAGAAGATTAATTGCTTAACTTAGCTAATATGTCGAACATAGGTTTAATTATAGAAGAAAGAGCGGCTAATATTGGTAATTTTTTAGTGGGTCGCTTAATACCATTCCGCCAGAAAAGAATGGTGGGGCCTTTTATTTTCATAGATCATATGGGGCCTGCTACTATTGAGGCTAATCAGAGCTTAGATGTACTTCCGCATCCGCATATTGGACTTTCAACCTTAACCTATTTGTTAGAAGGTAGCATTTTGCATAGAGATAGTTTAGGAAACGAAATAGAAATTACTCCCGGAGCTATAAATTGGATGACTGCAGGTAAAGGTGTAGTACACTCAGAAAGAACTCCAGAATACCTTATTCCTCAAGTTAAAAAATTACACGGACTCCAAATTTGGGTGGCATTGCCTAAAGATTTAGAAGAAATGGAGCCAAATTTCTACCATATAGAAGCTAAAGAAGTTCCAATTTGGGAAGATAATGGAATCAACTACAAATTAGTTGCGGGCAAACTTGGTGCTTATAAATCGCCCGTTCCCGTTTACAGCAATCTATATATGTTAGAACTTTGTTCTAATAAGGATGCAGAATGCAATATTGGTAAGGACTTATATGGAGAATCGGGTTTATATATTCTAGAGGGTGAAGTGGAAATTGAAGGGAATACTTTTGGACCTAAACAATTATTAGTTGCAAATAATACTTCCATTTGTGCTTTTAAAATGAAGGCTGGAGCAAGAGTATTTATCTTCGGTGGTGACGCTTTTCCAGAAGAAAGGTATATAGATTGGAACTTTGTTTCTTCGGATAAAAATAAAATAGAAATTGCTAAAGAAAAGTGGGATAAACAGGAATTCCCAAAAGTTCCGAATGAAACAGAATTTGTACCTTATCCTCCGAAAAGATATTAATCCTTATGAAGATACTCATTATAACTGCCTCCTTACGTAAAGCTAGCTTAAACGCTCAATTGGGTAGTCTTGCAAAAGACTTATTGCAAGGAATGAATATAGATGTTGACTTACAATCATTACGTAATTTCGATACGATATCTTATAACGGCGATATTGAAGCTGAAAAAGGTATACCTGCCGAAATAGAACTTCTTAAAAATAAGCTACTCGAAAATGATGCCTTTATAATAGTATCACCAGAATATAATGGTTCCATTCCTGGGGCATTAAAAAACAGTATCGATTGGGCGTCTAGATACAGACCAATGCCATTCAGTGGTAAAAAGGCTTATTTAATGTCTGCTTCGCCTTCACTTTCTGGTGGAAATATGAGCTTGTGGGCCTTGCGAATTCCGCTTGAAAAATCTGGCAGTTTTATATTCCCATCTATGTTCTCCTTAGCCGCTGCACACGAAGCATTCGAAAACGATGGTACACTTAAAAATAAAGACCTACAAGAAAGACTAAGAAAGGATTTAGAAAAGTTTATTAATTGGTTTTAACCACTTTCAAACTTTCGCCATTAATAGTAACTATATAAATTCCACCTGGCATTTCATCCCAGCTAAAGTCTGTACAGTTTTCAGCTGATTTTACCATTACACCCATTGTATTATATAAGCGGATAGAACTAGGCTCTATAACTTGAACAGAATTATTTTTTAAAGTGAAATTATTGAATTCAGGCTTTATAGAAATAATGCCATGATCATTGATTGTTCCATTATAATCAACTTGTTTAAGATTATAATAGTATAATTCTCTTTCGTTTGCAATACTTAGGCTATAATTCAAAACTTGATTAGAATTTCCTGCTGCTGGAACACGAGCAACAGACTCCCAATTTTCAAAATCCTTAGATTTTAACACCTCAAAATAATCGGCATTTACTTCACTTGAAGTCTGCCAAATTAGTTCGGTTGATTGTGCAATCCTATTTGCCTTAAAATAATTAAGTACTACTGGAAGAGGAGAAATATATTGGCAAGAACCACAACTGGTTTCCGTATATAAACCCGCATTATTTGGATTAAAAATGGATCCAGTAGAAGTACCACAATTATAAAATTTACCTTGACCATTCAGAGTAAAATTTTTAAAGCTCATATTACCAGAATTACATATATAGTTATTTATATATACATTCTGTTTGGTAAAAGTAACTGAACCATTGGATTGATTTAAAAGGATTAAAGAACCATTAAAATTATCGGCATCAAAGGTTACAGTCCCCATATTTACGATAACGCCTGAATTTGCATTACCAATATTCAATGTACCGTAATTGTAAATTGTATCTGCATTTATACCAAAATTAGAGAACTTCATAGTTCCATAATTTTTAATACTTCCAGAACCATTAATGTTTTGCACATTAACATTTTGGTTAGCATTGTTGGTATATGGCCTATTAATATTGATGGTACTTTGCGCATGAACTAATGAAGCACAAAATACCCCAATAGCTAAACACAATTTTTGCATACTTGGGGGAGTAGTTTATTGTAAAACGTATGCAAAGATACGAAGCATTTAACTAAATAAAACTTAATAGTTGAATTTTAATACTTAATTAACGTAAATAGTTAATTACCAAGAAGCAAACATATTAACAATTTTCTATACATAGTTAATATCTAAGTCGCGTTCCTGTTAAGGTTTGAATACTTTCTTGAAAATGTTACTAATTTTAAGAATATATATAGAGCTAGGTACTTCATTCCAATTTAAATTAGTGCAATGTAAACACGATTTTACCTCTACTCCACTAAGAGAATATAAATGAATGTTTGCTGGATCGTTACTAATGACCCCATCACTCATTAAGGTATACTTATTGTATACCGATGGCACACCAATAATTCCATAGTCATTCTCAACTCCATCAAAATCTACTTGCTTTAAATTATAGTATACCAAATGGTTATCGTTTGGCACTTCCAATTCATAGTTTAAAATAGAATTAGAGTTTCCATTAGCTTTAACTCGATCCACTACTTCCCAATTGGCAGCGTCGTATGACTTATATATTTTAAAATAATCTGCGTTCACTTCACTCAAGGTTTGCCATAATAGGCGAACGTGATTTTTCTCCTGATTAAATTTAAAATAGGAAAGCTTAACAGGCAAAGGAGTATAGAAATCACAAGGGCCGCAACTCGTTTCAGTATAATATCCAGCTCCATTATTTAAAGATACAGAGCCTGTAGATGTACCACAATTGTACAAAGTCCCCATATTATTTAGCGTAATATTTGTAAAATACAGTAGCCCTGCATTACAAAAGAAGTTATTCAAATAAACAGAGGGGCTCGTAAGTGTTAATGTTCCAGAGGATTGATTAACTATAGACACAGAACTATTTAAACTAGTAGCTTCGTAGGTACAAGTGCCAAAATTCACCAAGACTCCATTATTAGCATTACTAATAATTAAAGTGCCATAATTATAAACGGTATCGGTACCAATACCAAAATTATTAATATGCATAGTACCATAATTCTTTATAGAACCAGAGCCATTAATATTTTGCACTGTTACATTACTACCAGCCAAATTCGTATATGGCCTAGTAATATTTATGGTACTTTGAGCACATAGGATATATTGCGAAAAAAGTACACACGCAAGCAATAAATATTTAACAAAGTGGGGGGATAGTTAAACGGTAAGCACAACAATTTATGCATATAAAACGTATCCTTAATTAGGATACTAATATATGACATATACTTTACTTACCCCATTTAAGGTAGATAGAACCCCAAGTAAAGCCACCACCAAAAGCAGAAACAATAATATTGTCCCCTTCTTTTAATTGGCTTTCATAGTCCCAAAGTAATAGAGGAATAGTACCGGCAGTAGTATTTCCGTAGCGATGTATATTAAGCATCACTTTTTCTGGCGGCAAGCTAAGGCGATTAGCGGTAGCTTCAATAATGCGTTTATTAGCTTGATGTGCTGCTAGCCATTGAATATCGTCGCCAGTAAGTCCATTACGGGTCATAACATTGTACGAAATTTCGGCCATATTATAAACGGCGAATTTAAAAACAGCTTGACCTTCTTGGTGTACAAAATGATCAACGTCTAAAACGTTACGCTGATTAGATGGATTTAGCGAACCACCTGCATTTTTATAAAGGTATTTACAACCTTCTCCGTCGCTTTTCATTTCAAAATCGATGATTCCATTACCTGAGGTAGAAGGTTCTAAAAGAACGGCACCACCACCATCACCGAAGATAACGCAAGTAGATCTATCGGCATAATTGATAATAGAA
>DATCKI010000322.1:0-5833 GCA_036562365.1 Bacteroidia bacterium
TTTAGCATAGTTGGTACCATTGGAGCAGGTTTACCCGTATACCTTGAATCATGGCCAGAACCCGATTATTCAGGTAAGTATACTTTGTTCCCTAATGCTGAAAATCAATTCGAATTTATAGTTTCTAAAAAAGGAACTCAATATCAAATTAAGGCTGAAAAAGCTCATACTAAATTAGAAATTGAAAGAGGAACTATATTTTTGAAATTCGCATTTAAATCTGATTCCGCAAATTGGTATAATTTAATCGGTAAAAGAAGTGAAGACCAATCATGGATGGGATCTGGTTTAACTCCAAGTGGAGAAAGTGTTCTATGGTCGGCTATAAGAATTTCGGATATAGATAAACCTAATGATAAAAAGCCGGCTCAAAAAGATTCATTGCCTATTTTGGTATATCCATTCAATGCTTATGGAAGAGCAGAACTTCCAACTCCTAAGGAATATTTAATAAAAAATATTACGGTTTGGACTAGCACAGATGAGGGAGTTTTAGAAAATACAGATGTACTTTTAAAGAATGGTAAAATTTCTAAAATTGGGAAAGCGTTAAGTAGTAATTCTGCTGAAGTAATTGATGGTACTGGTAAATTTTTAACGGCAGGAATTATTGATGAGCACTCTCATATTGCATTACGCAGAGGGGTAAACGAAGGTGGCGCCAATATCTCTGCTGAGGTTCGTATGGTTGACGCCCTTAACCCTGACGATATCAATATTTACCGACATATTTCTGGTGGAATTACCACTGTACAACAATTGCATGGTTCGGCAAATCCAATTGGTGGACAATCTTCAATCATTAAATTAAAATGGGGGCAAGATCCAGAAAATATGATCTTCAAAAATGCTGATCCTTTTATCAAATTTGCTTTGGGTGAAAATGTAAAACAAAGTAACTGGGGTAGTGGACGTTTCCCACAAAGTAGACCTGGAGTTGAACAAAGCTTCGAATATTGGTTTACCCGAGCATTAGAATACGAAAAAAATAAAGAAGGTAGAGTTGATTTACGATTAGAAACTTTACTCGAAATTTTGAGAGGTAAGCGATTTATTACCTGCCATTCTTATGTTCAGAGCGAAATTAATATGCTAATGAAAGTTGCAGATAAGTTTGGATTTAAGGTGAATACTTTTACCCATATTTTAGAAGGGTATAAAGTGGCTGATAAGATGAAAGAACATGGTTCGGCTGCAAGTACTTTTGCCGATTGGTGGGCTTATAAAATGGAAGTAAGCGAAGCTATACCTTACAATGCGTCAATTCTGCATAAAATTGGAATCATAACAGCTATTAATAGCGACGACGCAGAAATGGGCCGTCGATTGAATCACGAAGCCGCCAAGCTTATTAAGTATGGTGGACTTTCTGAACAAGATGCATGGAAAACAGTAACCATTAATCCGGCTAAAATGCTTCACATAGATAAATATGTGGGTAGTATTGAGGTTGGTAAAGATGCCGATGTGGTAATATGGAATGCTAATCCACTAAGTGTTTATGCATCTGTTGATTATACCTTTATTGATGGTGCTTTGTATTTTGAAAGGAAAGCACATAATTCTATGATGCAAGAAATGGCTAAAAATAGAGCTAGGATTATTGAGAAAATGGCTATGGATAAGTCGGAACGGAAAATTGACCCCGTTAAGAAAAAAGAACATATGAATCATTGTGAAGATTTTGGAGGACATGAATATGAATAAGTTATTCGTTTTTATTGCACTTATAAGTTCTAGTATTTTGTTGGCACAAAGGCCTAGTCCGGGTGCTAAGCAAGAAAAAGCAATTTGCATTAAAGGTGCTACTTTGCATATAGGTAATGGACATGTATTAGAAAATGCTGATATCGTTTTTGATAATGGGAAAATTACCTATGTTGGTCCTAATGCAAATGCTGGCGATGCACAAATTATTGATGCCAAAGGCAAACATGTGTATCCTGGATTTATATTATTGAATTCTATTTTAGGATTAGTTGAAGTTGACGCAGTAAAGGCTACGGAAGATTTTAAAGAACTTGAGGAATATCATCCAGAAATAAGATCTCTCGTAGCATTTAATACCGACTCAAAAATTATTCCAACTGTTAGGAAAAATGGAATATTATTTGTGCAACCAACCTTAAAAAGCAATACAGTTTGGGGAACTTCAAGTATTGTGAATTTAGATGCTTGGAATTGGGAAGACGCCGCTGTAAAAATAGATAATGGAGTACATATAGATTTTCCTTCACTTACAAATCCTAATTGGAGAAGAGATCAAAAAGATAGAAATATAAAGGTAAATGAAGAGATAAATAAATTGAAAGATTTGCTTAATCGTGCTTTCGTATATTCATCAAATTCAAAAGAAAAGGACTTTAAATTAGAAGCTTTAAGGCCTATTTTTTCTGGAGAAAAAATAGTTTTTGTGAATGTTCAAGATGTCTATGAGGCCAAACAAGCTTTAGAACTTTTCGAACCATTTAAAGGTGTGAAGTTGGTTTTTAATACTCCTGCCGACCTTACAAGTATTGCAGATGAATTAAATAAAAAGTCTGTAGCCGTTGTGCTTTCACGTATACACAGATTGCCGACAAGCCCAGAAAGTGATGTTAGCGAAGCCTATGCACTTCCTAAAAAATATTACGATGCAAAAATTCTTTTCAGTTTAGATTATGAAGGAGATATGGAAGCAATGGGAAGTAGAAATTTACCCTTCTTAGCTGGTACTGCAGTTGGTTACGGATTGCCATATGAAGAGGCTGTAAAAAGTATTTCGTTAAATGCGGCTAAAATTGTAGGTATAGATGCTGATTACGGTAGTTTAGAGGTAGGGAAAAGTGCAAGTTTATTTATCTCGGATGGAGATGCTTTAGATATGAAATCGAATAATGTAATTTATGCATTTATAGATGGACGTATGTTGAAGTTGACATCACATCAAGAGGAATTGCAAAGAATGTATTTGGAGAAATATAAGCAAGAGAACAAGATTAAGGACTAATCTTGATTTTCTATTTCTTGTCTTTTTTATCAAATAAGCCTGTTTTCTTATTATATCCGTAAGGGCAATGCTTACATCCGCTTTTGCAACAATATCCACGTTTTAAGTGATATTTTTCTGTAAAAACGATATAACCTTCAGGAGTTTTATAAAAATCTTCTGGATCTAAATCAGGTTTGCCGTAATAATCGCTCATTATGGATTGGGATTTGAAAATTTTGGATTTGATATAAATTCCTCGTCGGTTAGGGTGTGCAAAAATGCAATAATATCTGCAATTTCCGAAGCGCTTAAGTCGAGACCTATATTAAGATATTCCATATTAGGATCTATAGTAGAACTCATTTTTCCACCATAGAAATAATGCTGTTCAATTACATCTTTTACAGTCATAAAACGGCCATCGTGCATATAGGGTGCACTTAGCATTATATTTCTTAAAGTTGGAACTTTGAATTTAGCTTTGTCAAAATCGTTTTTAGTTACGTTGTAATAACCTAAATCGGTCCATTCCGATTCAAAATCTAAACCATTATTTAGCATACGCATGTTGGTGAAAAGCTTATCTTCTGCATTATGACAATGAAAACAATCGCCTTTAGTTTGACTTTGAATTAGATTGTATCCATTCAACTCAGAGGGAGTTAAATTTACTTCACCTCGTACATATTTATCGAATTTAGAATTGAATGAAATAAGTGTTCTCAGGAATTGTGCTATGGCTTTAGATACAAGTGTACTATCAATTTTTCGTGTTCCAAAAGCATCTTCAAACATATTTACATATGCTTTATCGGATTTTAAATATGCCACAACATTATTCCAATTATTTCCCATTTCAATTGGATTCCGAACAGGTTCGAATATTTGTTCTTCCAATGTATTTGCTCTTCCATCCCAAAAAAATCGTTGGTAAGGATTATATGCCAAATTAATTAGAGTCATACTATTTCTAACGCCCACTTGTCCGTGAATTCCAGTACTGAATTGTGCATTATCAGTAAAACCCAATTCTTGTTTGTGGCAACTAGCACAGCTTAGACTTTTATTGGCCGATAAATTTTTATCGTAAAATAATTTTCTACCTAGTGCAACACCTTCTACTGTAGTAGGGTTATACGATGGATCTATAGGTTGAGGATAGCCTGCAGGAATATTAAAATCGTAGGGCGTAGTTTTAGCATTCTTTCCGCACGAAAAGAATGCTAAAGATGTGAGCAAAATACATGCTGCCAATATTTTAAAATGCCCTTTCATTTTACTGGAGTGCTATATTGAATCGTGTCAGTCAAAGTTAAGAGAAAAGCTTTTATCTGGGCTATTTCTTCGGTATTTAAACCTAAAGGTTTAATGAGCTCAGATTTTCTCGGAATATTTTCTCCACCTTTATTATAAAACGCTAAAACCTCATCTAAGGATTGAAATTGCCCATCGTGCATATAAGGGTAGGTAATTCCTACATTTCTTAAACTTGGGGTTTTGAATGCCAAACTATCTTCAGGAATCCCAGTTAATCTATAACGCCCAGAATCGGGTTTAGTATTTAAAATGCCTATATTATGAAATTTAAAATCGCTCAATAAAAAACCGGAATGGCATTTGCCACAATTGGTTCTTTCGCTGTAAAATAATTTCATGCCAGCTTTTTCTTGTTGGTTTAATGCATTAGTATTTCCGGCTAGGTAGGCATCGAATTTGCTTCCTTTGCTGAGTAAATATCTTTGATATACTGCTAATGCACGAGGAATATATTTTATGGAAGGAATGGTATCGTATGCTTCTTTGAACAAGCTAATATATTCTGGATTATCTGCAATTTTTTCTACACTTTTAGCAATATTTTGATGCATTTCTTTGTTCTCTTGAAGCGGAGCTATACTAAAATGTTCTAGACTTTTAATACTACCTTCCGTCATAAGATGAGGTAAATATGCACGGTTGAGAATTGAAGGTGTATTTCGAACACCTAAAAACTGAGGATTAACTCCTGGAGAAATAATTTCATTATCTGCGAATGCTTTTTCTGGTATATGGCAAGATGCACAGCTCAGTGTATTATTTTTCGAGAGTAGAGGTTCGAAAAATAATTTCTCTCCTAATTTGTATCTAGCAGGAGTATAAGTATTATGATAGGGGTCTTGAACTTGAGGCCATAAAGCAATTGCTTGTGGCTTTTGAGAAGTGTTGGAATTGCATGAGCCCAAGAGCGGTAGTAAAGCAATTACTACTTGATAGATGTAGCGCTTTGCCATTGATTTACTAAGTTTTCACAAACCTCGAATTCAACTCCAGTTGGAGCAACGGGATGGGCAAAAGGTTGACTAATAAAATCTAGTGAAGAAATTAATTGAAGCATATCGAGCCCCAGAGTTAAAGTATTATTGTCTTCGTTTGTGATATCAATATTTCCAGATAGAGAAACGGTTCTGTAAAGCGCGTCATTTCCAGGATGGTAAGAAAACATAAGGTCTTGACTATCGTTGAAAGACCCATTGCCATCAGCATCAATTTTTCCTTCGAATTTTGAAAAAATGTAACCATTTGCCCAATTCCAATACATGTTGGTTGCAGGGTTAAGGGGTGAATTATATGGATAATCAGTGGCGATTATGGCATCTTTCCCATTTTGAGTATTGATATTTTCAGGAACTCCGTATCCAAACTCAATTTTCGTATAGGTTCCCATTGGAACTTTGGGAATATTAATTTCCCAATTATTTTCAGGAGTAAAAAGTTGAGGATATTCAGATAAATCTACAACTTCATTTTTCGAAGTATAAAGCTTGATATTGGTTACATAGAAGCTTAATTCAGAAAATACAATTTTCTGAGGAGCATTATAGG
>DATCKI010000001.1:0-19920 GCA_036562365.1 Bacteroidia bacterium
ACTATAAACTATTCTTTACAGAAGAAAACTAAATAGAAAAGCGCCTATAAAAGGCGCTTTTTTTTATGTCATTCATACTAAACGTATGGATATTTTAAAGATAATCTTTCTTATTTTTCATGACTTGATGCAACAAATCACGTGCTCTAAATAGTTGCGCTTTAACTGTACCTAATGGCATTTCAAGCTTTTCTGCAATCTCTTCATAACTCATTTGCTCATAATATCTAAGCTCAATTAAACGCTTATATCTTGGTTTTAAAGAATCGACAAATGAACGCAGCATTAAGGCTTTCTGTCCGCTGATTAATTCCTCTTCAGGGTCTAATGAATTATCGGCTACCGTCACTTGATATTCATCTCCATCACTTTCTTTAATCGTTTTATCTATAGAGAAAGTGCTTAATTTTTTCTTTCTGATATGGTCTATACCTGCATTTGTTGCAATCTTAAATAACCAAGTACTAAAGGCAAAGTCTGGCCTAAATGCAGGTAAACTTCTAAATGCTTTGGCAAAGGTTTCTATGGTTAAGTCATCCGCATCATCGCGGTCGTTTACCATTTTTAAAATTACATGGAATATGGCCTCTCTATAGCGCGATAAAAGTTCAGCATAAGCTTGCTGATCGTTAAGTTCAACCGCTCTACGCACAAGTTCTAAATCATCTTTAGCCTTTGCTGAAAAATTATTTTCGTTTATCGCCATTTGTTAGTGGGTGCAAAAATGCTTGTTATGGTGAAAATAAACAAACAAAAACTATAAAACAAATCCCATATAGGGAATAATATAACTTGAAGTGAACTTTCGTAACGTTCGCTTAACTTATCAAAAATATATGTTTTATATAACCAATAAATTAGCAACGCAAATAGCACTATAATTCTATATTCCGTGAATAGTAAAATAATTGTGGATAAATACAAACACCATAAACTAAATCTTTCTAAACCCAACTCTAATAAGGTAGATTTTTTATAGAAGTGTCCGGCACTTACATGTCTTTTTTTCTGTGAAAACCATTCAGTCAAGCTATTTGGCGCACTCGACCAAGTAAATCCTCGCGGATGCATACAAAGTGCTACATTATTGGGCTTGGCAAGCTTTTGAACCAAAATATCATCGTCGCCATAAGGGTTATTTAATTCTGTAACTTCATTTAATGCTTTTTCGAAAGCTGACTTCCTAAATAAAATATTTCGTCCAACTCCCATATAAGCCTTTTTTCTTAATGCAGCCGACATAAAAGACGCAACTGTGTATAAGGTATCGAGCTGTACTAAATTTCCTAGAAGATTATTCTTGGTTTTATAACCTCCATATCCTAGAACTATATCAATGTTCTCTTTTACATTCGATAGCATTTCGCCCGCCCAAAACTTAGAGGCTGGTTTACAATCGGCATCGGTAAATAAAATGAAATCGTATTTAGCAGCACCCACTCCCACTTCTAGGGCGTATCGCTTCCCTTTCGACTCTTCAATTCGAACTAATTTCACTCGGTCATTTTCTTCAAGTTTCAAAGGAGTAAGAGAAGCATCATCTACAATAATTACCTCTAAAGCAGAATGTTTTTGATCGAGTATTAAATCTAAATTTTCATGCAACTTAACTGCATCATTTTTACATGCAATAACTATAGAAATTCCTTCATGTTTATAGGCTTCATGGTCCCAAACATAAAGTACCATCTTAAAGTAATTACGAACTAAAAATGCTAGTTGTATAAAGAAGAAAATAAGAAAAACTATAAGAATAAGCATCATAACAACTTAATCGTCGGCCCAAGCGGTATAGGCATTACTATCTAAAATATTCAGGTAATTCTGGTATCTAAAATCGGCAATTCCGCCAACTTCTAAAGCTTTTAAAACGGCGCAATCAGGTTCATTTTTGTGCATACAATTATTGAATTTGCAAGATTTTTTCAAAGCAAAAATCTCTGGGAAATAATCATCAATTTCCTCATTTTGCATGCGAACCAAACCAAATTCTTTAATTCCGGGAGTATCTATAATGCTTCCACCAAATTGTAGGTCGAACATTTCAGCGAAAGTAGTAGTATGCATTCCTTTTTCGTGTTTCTTTGAGATTCCGCTTGTTTTAACGGATAATCCTGGTTGAATAGCATTTAATAAACTACTCTTACCCACTCCAGAATGTCCAATAATTAAAGTGTTTTTATCTTTCAACTCTTGACGTATGGTTTCTACCCCATCGCCAGTAATAGCATTAGTAGCAAAGCTTGGATACCCTAAAAAGGTATATTCAGCCATTAATTCGTCTCTATACTCCTTTTCTTCTTCGTTTAATAAATCGCTTTTATTAAAGACAATCATTGCGGGAACTGAATAAGCCTCGCAAGTAACCAAAATTCGGTCTATAAAGCCAGTACTTGTTCTAGGTTTAGAGATAGAAGCTACTATCATAACTCTATCTAAATTACTAGCAATAATGTGAGTTCTTTTACTAAGGTTGGTAGAACGGCGGATTATGTAATTTTTACGTGGAAGTACATCTTCTATGACACCATTTTGAATACTTACCTGGTCTCCAACAGAAACAGGATTTGTACTCTTAACACCCTCTAGCCTATATTTACCTGCTAGAGTACAATCAACAAAGGCATTGTTTACTTTCACTTTGTAATTACTGCCGGTCGACTTATAAACGATGCCATTTTCTACCATAAGGCAAAAGTAATAATATTGGATTTAAATAAGTTTTAAATAATTGTAACAATTTTGGCCGAATAAGCGTCTCAAAATAAAGGGATTTTTTGTAACTTTCTTGTCCCAAAAAACATTATCAAACACATCCTGTGTGAAAGCATAGGTAAAGAATGTGTGATACACATATTCTTTAAAAAGTGAAGTTTGATTCTAACCGCTTTCTTCCAACTCAGAAAGCGGTTTTTTTATGCGCTCAATTTTTTATTCTCTTCTTTTGCAGCCTGATACATAGCAAGCAACATGGCCATCATTGCCCAATATGGTACTGACGCTTTATCTAATTCTAAGAAATTATTCAAAAAACCATGTACCCAATAGGTTACTAAAGCCAAGGTAATCCACATTGACAGCTTTTTATGGTCTGGATTCTTCGTGGTTTGATATACCTTATTTCCCGTATAAAGAGCTGCTATGATCATAGAAATAACCAGAAGTAATCCTGGTAATCCTTGTTCGGCGAGTGGACCTAAATATTCGCTATGAGCATTTCCTTTATTACCTGCATTGGTACTAATCAAGGTTACATTTGTAGACTTTTGGAAACGAGCATATACAAATTTATAAGTATTCGGGCCCCATCCTACTATAGGCCTTTCTTCGAACATAGAAAGGGCGCAATCCCAACGATTCAAACGCTCCAAATTGGAGGCATCCGTACGAATATTCGACATAGACTTAATATGCTCCTTGAAATTCTCCGAACTGTCTTGTTTATTACGTCCAAGGTTAATAAACAGCTGTTCTTTGAGTGTTAAGAAAGAAATCAATCCGAATCCTGCTGCTAAAACCACGAAATACCACCTAATCTTAAATCGAATTAAGAAATACACTCCAATAGCTGCAATAATACTTAACCAAGCTGCACGTGTATTCGATAAACGAAATGCCACTAAGAAGCAAGCTAGAACAAACAAAACCATAATCTTAATAAATAAATTATGGTTATTTTTAAAAGTATAACCGAAAAGAATTGGCAACATAAGTGCCAAAATCATACCATAAGCCGTGTGGTCGTGGTAGAATGGCGACATAACCCAGTGGCCTGGTTGCTTCTCGAAGCCACGTATATAGTGTTGATACGTAGTATAGAAAATGACAATAAGTACCCCTAAAATATGAGCCCAAAGGAATTTGTAAATATTATCGGTCTTTTTAAATACTTCAGCGCCTAAGAAGAAGAAAGTAATTACAAACCAAAGCCGAGATATTAAAAATTTGAATGATACAAGTGGAAATTCGCTTAAAGTAGCCGTAAAGAGCATCCAAATTAAATGTAGGCTTATGGCTATTGATAAAGGGTGATAGAAAATACGTTTATCGTAATTTCCTTCAATTAGTACTTTAGCTACGAAAATCATCATAGCAGAGATAATGAGAGGTTCAGCAGGTAAACTTAAAGCTGCCCCCATATTCATCTCTTCTAAGGTTACACTAAGTGGTGTAAGAAAAGAAATAAGAACTAAGAAATTATCTATACGAACAAAAGCAAGAATAATGATAAGTAAAATCACAGGTATAGCTGCAAAGAATAGGAACTCCTTCCATATTAAAAAAGCATTTAATATGGCAAAAGAGCCCATAATAAGGCCAAATACCCAAGGTTTTTGCAATTGTCGCATATAGAACCGAAGTTTTACGCTTTCGACTTTTTGTAAGCTCTATAGTTATCTAACCCGATTAATACAAGTATAGATAATAAAAACGCACCTAATCCGGCTCCTAAAACAATATATAAACGTTTAGGATAAGACTTTTTCTCTGCTGGGAAAGCGCGGTTAACGACGAATTTATGAGAGATGTTTTGAGTTGCATCCACCGTAGCTTCTTTCAACTTAATTTTCATTAATGATAACTGCTCACGGTATAATTCAAGTCCATCTTTTAATGCGGTATAAGCTCCACCGTATTTAGATAATATCAAAATCTTTTCTTCTAATGCTTTTATAGCTCTTTGGTCGCCACGAGCTAATGCACTAGCATATTCTTTATTAATCACCTCAGACTGCGATTCATAGTCGTTAATCCCTAATAAACGAATGGTTGTTAATGAGTCTTCCATTGCTTGTACCATATCAGCTAATTCGTTGTACTCTTCTTGTACAATTTTTAGACCTTCAATAGCACGTTCTTTTTGCATTCTGTTTTTAACCGAATCGACCAAATTGGCAATATCATTTGCTATATCAGCAGCCATTTGAGGGTCTTCGTCTAATACATTAACCTCAACAGATAAATATTCAGTACGCGAAAAGGTAATATTCTCTTTATATCTTTTTTGTAGTTTAGTATACGCAAAACGCTCATTAGGTTTAATACGGTAATGCTCCATCAAATTATATTTATTGATGATACGATCTCTAATTTCATCAGAATTTAGAATCTGAATTAATTGATCAGCATCTTCCTCCATACCAAACTCTAGGATATCGGCTTTAGAGCTTCCTTGCACGTCGATCAAGGCTTTAGATATAGAGTGAGTGGTTGAAGGGAACATTACCACCGTACTCTTAAACTTATCTCTAATTAAGAATGAAGCTGCAGCCGCTAATACCGCTGCACCAAATGATGCAATAGCAATTGGTTTCCACCAACGAATAATAAAATCAATTATACTTACTGATGAAAATGAAAAGCCTTCGTTTGAGTTTTGCGTCATGATTTTAGGAATTTGAGACAAAAATAGGATTAATTATATATTTAGTTGCTTTTACTGTAAATAGGGCGATTAAATATATGAAAGAAGAAGCTTACAAAGGTCACAGCCGCTTGTGTTTCAAATACATCTTCGTTCAACATACTACAAAAGGTGAGAATAATAAAAAATAGTAAAAGTGGATTATATTTTATTTTCTGAGTTAATGGATATACTACACAAATAAATAACCAAAACATTCCGTAAACCCCTATTGCTACAGCAGTTGTTAAAAATTGATTATGCGCTCCATACGATTTATCATACCGAATTGGATTGGGATCGCTATATACAGCCTGCTGCATGGCTACACGCACATCGCCCGTACCTACGCCAGCAAGTGGATTCTCTCGTACAATTTTATAAGCCGATTTCCAAAGTTCAAATCGAGTGGCTAACGATTTCCCTTGCGCATCGCCTGAACCCCACCAAATCTCAAGCTCCCAAAGTGTTTCATAAATCCTTCCCTGTATTCCAAACAAATTAGTATATACATAATTCGGAATTCCTCGCTCCACATTTCTTATATCTTCATCACTCATCATTGCCATCCCCTCAGCATCTTTAGGATAATTTTTGCTGGTCATATAGCGCAATAAGGTATAATGTACTCTCAAACCATTTTCGAAATAACTTACTTGCGAACGCTTTTCCCACTCTCTTGCTAATTCTCCTGTACAGAATTTATCGTATACATAATGCCCATTTTCATAAAAACCTTGATCTCTCAAACTCTCGTATAAACAACCTTCTTTGGTATATTCTGGCTCTTCTGAAAATACGGGGTCTTCTCTATCAAAAAATTTAAAACTGTAAAAACTAATAGTTCCTATACTTAAAAGTATAGGCAACCAACAAATAGTCATTAATATTCGAGCCTTAATTCTATTTCTTAATTGCCCTGCAAAATAAAAACCTGCAATAAGTGCAATTATTAGTAAAACTAACAATGCTGTTAATGATTTTATAACGAACAACCACCCAATAAACACTAGTATTCCTAATAAATACATCCATTTATTAAAGAATTGCATGTCTTTATTCTGCTTGAATAGTAAAAAAGTTTGAATGATTATTCCTGTTACTAAAAACAAGCCCATTCTAATATGCGAAACCATAGGAGAAAGATCTCTATACGAAAAGCCTGTTTCTCTTTGCCCAATTATTACATTTAAACCAAGTGCTATATGAATATACAGACCAATTAAAAATGCATGAAGCACAAATGAAAATTTTATTCTACTTAAAGCAGGCATACAGCCTATAGCCACCGGAAATACCCATAATGGCATTTTCATTCGAATATCTCTCCAATAATAAATACTGTCTTCAGAGTGTAAACCACCCAACATGAATAAAATAAACAAACCAACCCAGAGTAATGAAGTAGTATTCTTGGCAAGTCTTTGTATCTTTTCTCTATAATTTAATCCGCCAAATACTGCAACCCCAAATCCAAATTGTGCTATACTCATACCTATATGGGATAGAGGCAAACTTATGGCTACTAAAACTAAGGATAGAAAGTAGATGTTTTCAAAGAATTGCTTATACCCGTATGTATGATAAATTGGTATGGTACGCAAGGCTATTTCTTTTAAAGGTTTTTTTTCTGTTTTTTTATACCGTAAAAGTAAAATTTGTTTTGAAAGTAGTTGTAAATTGTAAATCACTTAAACCAGATCGACTTGATGGAATTGGTGTGTACTCACTCCAACTATTAACAAAACTGGTAGAGAAACGTAAGGATTGGACTTTTATTTTTGTCTACGACAAATTACCTTCAAACCCTTTCCCCTTCCCCGATAACGTGAAAAACGTATCTTGGATATGTCCTACCTATCGACCTCCATTTTTACAGGCTTACCTACACTTCTTAAATTATATTTGTAACAAGGAAAAAGCCGATGTGCTTTTTAGTCCCGACGGTTGGGCACCAACAAATCTCAAAATTCCTTTAGTGGTAACAATACACGATTTGAATTTTGTTCGCAATCCAGAGTACTTACCTTGGTATTGGTCTGGTACCTATCGTAAGCAATTCCCTAAAATTGCCGCAAAAGCCAATCATATTCTAACGGTTTCAGAATTTTCTAAAAAGGAAATTATGGAACTGTACCATATTCCCGCTTCTAAAATCTCTGTAACTTATAATGGAGTTCACGGCGATTTTAAACCTGGCACTGAAGAAGAAATTTCAAAGATTAGAGCAAAATATAGTCTAAACTCTCCCTACTTTTTATATGTTGGAACTTTACATGAGCGAAAAAATATTAAAGGACTTTTTGAGGCTTATGCTCTGTATAGAAAAGCAGGTGGAGTTTGGCCTTTAGTAATAGTTGGGAATCCATTATTTGGTGATGCTGCCAAAACTTTTATGGGACCCAATTATCCATATTTAGACTCTGTAATTTTTACTGGCAGAGTGAATTTAACCGAGCTTAAAAACTTATATAAAGCAGCTGGAGCTTTATTTTTCATCCCTTTTTATGAAGGATTTGGAATACCTGTAATTGAAGCTATGGCATCTGGAATTCCTGTCCTAACCTCCTCGGTAAGTAGTTTGCCCGAAGTGGTAGGGAATGCCGCACTTTTAACTCCTCCTACCGATTTTACTAATATAGCTCAGCTTTTAAAAGAACTTGAGGGAAATGCTTCTCTACGTGAAGAATTAAAGCAAAGAGGATTAGCAAGAGCCGCAGAATTTAACTGGGCCAAAGAAATGGAAGTTTTACATCAAATACTTTTAAAGTATGAGCGAACTTAAAAGATGGATGGAAAAAGGCCGTTTAGAGGCTGGTTGTGATGAGGCTGGACGTGGTTGTTTAGCCGGACCTGTAACGGCGGCGGCGGTAATTTTAAATCCTAAAAAAAAGATTTTAGGACTTAACGATAGTAAACAAATAACCGAAAAGAAAAGGGCGGCTCTTGCTGAAGAAATAAAAGAAAAGGCCTTAGCTTGGGCTATTAGCTTTGTTGAACCTCAAGAAATCGACAAAATTAATATACTACAGGCTAGTTTCTTGGCTATGAATTTAGCCGTGCAAGAATTGAAAACGCAACCCGATTTCCTATTAATTGATGGAAATAGATTTAAAAGTAGAGTGGATATACCATTTGCTACTATTGTAAAAGGTGATGGAATTTATCAAAGTATTGCTGCAGCATCTATTTTAGCTAAAACTGCTCGCGACGCCTATATGGAAAATATACATACTGAATTCCCCATTTATAATTGGCTTAAAAACAAAGGTTATCCTACCGTTGATCATAGGCAAGCCATCGAAGCTTACGGTATATGCAAATACCACCGAAAGACTTTTACAATTAAGAGTAAACAATTAAGTTTATTCTAAAAAAAAGAGCTGCTTTTCAGCAACTCTTTTCAATATATTAATCATTTGTCTTTTTAGCTCTACCAGGATAAGGTTTAGAACTTGCTTCGTTAATTTTACTTAGCTTATCGAAATCGAACACTAAAGTAAAACGAATTGTATTTTCGAGTGGGTTACGTTGTACAATAGGTATTAGGTAAGAGAAATCTAAACCAAATACACTATAACGAACACCAGCGCCCACGGTAAAGTAACGGCGACCACCTTTTTGTGTCGATTCGTGACTATACCCTACACGAGCAGAGAAAATACGGTTGTACCAATATTCAAAACCAGTAGCAATATTGAATTCATCTAATTCTTCGCGGAAGCCACCTGGAGCATCTCCGAATGAAGTAAACATGGCATTTACTACATTACGGTTAGGGTCCATACCAGCTTCGATATCTGGTTCTCCGTCTCCATCTTCGTCAACGAAGTTACCATTGTTATCTCTTTTATAAAGTGGAGCAGTTGGAACTAACAATTTATTAATTTCGAACGCCCATTGTAATGAGTTATAGTCGTCGAATTTGAAGGTTAAACCAGCTCCTGTACGGAAGTTCATTGGGATGAACTCGGCTCTAGAACTTTGAGAATAACGAATTTTAGAACCTAAGTTAGTAAAGGCAACGCCATAACGGAAAATAATAGGACGTTTTGCAATTTGCCAATTTTCGTTTTGATAGTAAAGCGAGATATCACCAGCACCAGCCAATCCTGCACGGGTAGATTGCCCGTTAACAGTTTGACCTAAAGTAAGGTTTGAATAAATAAAGCGGAAAGCAACCGCCATACTTAAGTTATCTATTAATTTTTGTGAGTAACCAGCGTCTAATGCAAATTCGTTTGGTTTATAATTACCGATTAAACCACCGGTATTATCTGTAAATGTGATATCTCCTAATGAAAAGTAACGTAATGAAGCCGACACTGCTCCAAAGTCTTTAATCTTTTGATTAAAAGATAAGTAAGCTAAGTTAATATCTGGAACTAAATTACGTAACCATGGGCTATACGAAATAGCGACTGAGGTTTGACGCTCTTGAAATACAGATTTTGCCAAGTTAAAATGCATAGAGTTTGCATCTGGAGCTGTAGCAACGCCTATATCTCCCATACCACCGGCACGAGCATCGGGTGAAATATTAAGAAAAGGAACCGTTGTTGTAATAACATTCGCAAGTCCACCTTGTTTGTAGACCTCTTTATAATCTGTTTGATTGGTGACATCACCCGGAGTTTGGGCGAACACTGCTGAGCTTAAACCTAAAAACGGCAGTAAAAATATCTTGTTTCGGATTTGCATACTATTCATTAAAACGCGTCAAAAATACAATAAACCTTGAATAAACTAGTTTTGTGTAAAAATATTGTTAAAGTTGAAAAATTATTTCGACCTAACCAATTTAGCTGTTTTGGTTGCTACCTTACCTGAAGCACTAACTAGCGTAATTCTAGCTATATATACACCTGGAGCTACCGGATTCCCTCCTGGCATTCTACCATCCCAAGTCAATTGAACATTCTTATAATTCGTGTTCATCAGTTTTTGACTTACCGAATGTACTAAGGAGCCTCGCATATCATAAATCTGCAATAAAGCTCTAGTTTCTTCTTCAGGTAAATTATGATGGAATGCAAAATAAATTATATCGTCTGATGGATTGGGATATGGTAAAAATTCACTAATAATTCCAGCTGTAGTATCTACCATAAATACTATTTTATTTTCTCCATAACTATTACAATTATCCCAAGCTCCAACATGTAAAGTATATTGACCTTGTGCTAAATTTAATAATGGATATGTCAACTCTCCTCTTTTATATGTCCCTTGATAACTTGAATAATATTCATTCAAATTAAAAGTTTGAACATTTTGATTTGGACCTTCAATGGTTAACATGATATCATGGCCAATTCCTAGCCCACTACTATTTATGCCTGATTCATCTTCAAAAACCACCTTAAGTTCAGGATTAGCGCTTACTATTTGCCCATCTATTGGAGAATTATTTAATAAAATATTTATTGAAGGGCCATCCGTTTCTATACAAGTATTTAAAGAACCTCCAACTAATACCGAATCATAACCATGTGCATCTGTGGTTTCAGAAGCAGCATAATAGCTTATTTTTCCGTAGTCAACTGTATAATTTATGTCTTTAGGTACTTTAAAGATAAACTCAAATTTCCCGTTTGTAACCTTAGCTGAGCCTCTAAACAATACATTCTTTTGAATAGTAAATGGAAGTGCATACGCATTCGCATCGTTTTGTTTGGTCACATAATTCGATGGTTTATCGTAAATAGTTGGATAAACTATACCATTAAAATCATTCATAAAAAAACCATTCTTATCGGCAATATACCCCTCAATACGAACAACTTGAGTTGCCTTTAAAGTATCAATTGGGTTATCATCTTCGTCGTAAATACCGCTAGTAAAGACTCTATTACGCGGATAAGCCATTCTTTGTGAAGGGTCTCCAAACAAACTAATTGGAGCACTGGTTCCATCGCTAGAATTATTTTTAGCTAACATGAAAACATCACCCAAAGTTGGCATAGTGCCATCAGGTTTAGGGGCAAATGCTGCATTATAAAATGCTGCATTAAATCCATTTACAATAGATATAGCACGTGTAGTAGAAAATAATGCAATGGCTCCACCATCAGCTCTTCGAGCCATTAATTCACCAGCAGATTCTTCTTTCGCTAAATCAAAACGAGTAAATGTACAAGTTGCTGTTAAGAATACTGGCAAATTATTCATGTTATTCCAATTAGGAACATCATCTATACTTAAATAGCGCTCGCCTCCAAGGCCAATTTCTCCACCATGACCAATATAATTGAAAAGCAGTACCCCTTTATCTAATTGAGTAAATACTTGCTTAGTGACCTCAGGATATCTCTGTCCATTAGATATGATTTGCGTATATGCATCTGCATAAATCTTATCTACATTATACTCTGGGAAATTATTATTAATGATATTAGCAATACCTTCAGACCCTGCAACGAATTGATTTTCCCAATATTCATCCATATCGTCAGCTAAAAGTACTATCTTATTTCTCCAATCACCTCTACATTCAAAGGCATTATCGTAATGGATAATTTTATTCACGATATTATCAGCCGATGCTTTATCATAGGCTAAAATACGGCCAACCCCTGATGAAAGCGGACTGGTAACACTCAGCGATTCGTATTCACCAACGCCAGCAATATTATTAGGATCAAGTAATACAAAATAATCATCCGATGGATAAGAGCCCCCAGCTCTACTTACCGAATTTTTGGTTTGCCAAGTAATAACCCAATTACGGTTTTTATTGGCAGCAGGATTAGCTGTATTATCAGGGACACGATTTAAGTATTCTTTATAGTCGTAAGAACCATCTCCGAACAACAACAAATATTTCACCATTGGATCTCCGGAACTAGTTCTTGACTTAAACATTTGCATCATATTTCGGATGGCCGTTGGATCTTGAGCTCCCGACGAGAATTCATTATATATTGCTTCAGGTGTTACAATAGAACTTGTAAAACCATCTCTTTCGTATCTATGTTTAGCTAATCGTAGTGCTGCATCATAAAATTCTTTAGGTGCCACTATAATCATATCGACATAAGGCATACCATGAATATTTTGATTCTCCACATTTTTCACAAAATATGGATTATTGAATGAGCCATTTGGATTAAAAACGACAAACTCGTTCAATTGCCCTCCCTGAATATTAAAATTACCATTTGTATGTTCTTGTTCTAAAATATTAACAGGATCGCTAACATCCCAAATTTTCATTCCGCTTGCCCCAGCAACATTAAAACCAATTACAGTATTTTGTAAAGAAGCAGATGATCGAAATAAAGTTTGAGATCCATATAAAGAAAGAAGACGATTCACATTAATAACTACACGATCTAACCAAACATTGGTAACCGAACTAGGTTTATTGAAAGAAAAATTAAAAGTAGTTGTATTAGGGACCTTAAAAAATCCAGATTGAAGAAGCCCCATATCGGCATTGTATTGGTCGCCACTTGGATGAATGGCAATAGAACCAATATTATTACCATTTAAAGCAACCAATTGGGAAGAAGTACAATTTATACAACGAGTAATAAGATCCACTTTAATTTTAGCCGAATCGACATACCCAGAACCTTGAAATTGGTGAGATACTTTATAATTAGAAACATACTCGAAACTTTTCCAATACCAATTACGACCTGAATGAGTGATATTTAAGGAATCTTTTTCAATTAAAGCAATTTCCGAATATTTATTAACGTTAATAGTAGGAGCTGCGGCTAAACTAGGTCTTTGAGTTGGGGAAAAAGAATCAGAAGTAGAGTTGATACGAACGAAATAGTAAGAAGTATCTGAGTATGGATTCAAAGTTTGAACGAAGAAGTCGTTACCATTATCATAAGATATAGGGTTAGGGCCGAGAGCATAGAAAAGGATAGCATCTTCAGGGTCAAGAATTCCATTATTATTAAGGTCTTTAATATATATAGGTAATTCTGGAAGATCTTCTTTATAAGGAATGCCATTTTTTTCAGGAAGAGGAACAGCACCAAAACCGTGTACGGATATTCTTTTAATCGATACGCCAGAGATAGAAACCCCATTAGCATCAAAAAAAGATTTATCTAGAGAATATATACCAGACTGAGTAACACCAACTTTAACCCATTTTCCAGCAGCTAATTTAGAATTATTTATAACTTGACTGAAACCTAAAACGGAATTAAAGAGTATAAGAAGGATTAGAAATCTGAATTTTAACATTCGATTAATTTTTAAAATATTACTCAAAGTTAACTTAAAAAAAGTAAAATTATTATGTATTTTAGCTAAATTTGATTGAAAGAAAGAAAAAGGAATTGGTTTTTTTTAACAATTATTTTGCATATAAAAAAACGATTTCTATTTTTACGGTTGATAAGTTAGTTTGAATCAAACTTAAATTATAAACATTTAAGACTTAATATTTACCTGAAATACGATGCGATTGAAGCTTCACCTATATCTGTGGGCCCTTTGTATAGCAACTATAATTCCAGTGGGCCAGGGATTCGCACAAGATCCGCAATTTTCGCAGTTCTATGCAAATCCTTTGTATTTGAATCCAGCTTTTGCAGGATCGGCTAGATGCGCCCGTTTCAATATTAATTATAGAAACCAATGGGCTGCTATTAGCGGTAATTATCAGACTTATAGTCTTTCTTACGACCAACACTTTTACCCTTTACAAGGTGGTATTGGTGCATATGTGTATACCGACTTTTCAGGGAATAGAACCTTGAATTCGACTTATGCTGCATTTATGTACTCTTACCAATTAAATGTAACGCGTAAATTCACTATGCGTTTCGGGGTTCAAGCTGCTTATGGTCAAAGAAGTATAGATTGGTCGAAACTTACTTTTGGCGATCAAATCGATTCTCGTTATGGATTCGTTTATGCTACTCAAGAGGCTCAACCTAACCTTACTACTCGTTACTTCGATGTAGCTGCAGGTATCTTAGCTTATTCTGAAAACTTCTACGGAGGTGTGGCAGTTCACCACCTTACACGTCCAAACGAAGGTTTCTTAGGTCAAGCTCGCTTGCCAATTAAATTTACTGCACACTTTGGAGCTTTATTCCAATTAAATAAAAGAAGTAAATATGTTAGTCCGGCTACCATCTCGCCTAACATCATTTACCAACGTCAACAAAACTTTAATCAGTTGAACCTAGGTTTATATGCTACTAAAGGTATCTTCGTTGGAGGTATTTGGTACAGAAACTTAGATTCATTCATATTATTAGCAGGTATCCAAAAAGGAAAATTCCGTATTGGATATAGCTACGACTTTACAATTTCTCGTTTAACAAATGCCTCTGGAGGCTCTCATGAAGTGTCGCTTGGATTCCAAATTCCTTGTCGCCCACCTCAAAGAAAATTCAGAACCGTTCGTTGTCCATCTTTCTAAAAAAAACTTAAACTTTCCGTTGTTAACAATTTAACATAGTAACAACAGTTATATATTTGTACAAATCATCTATGTGTATGAAAAAGTCAATCATCCGTAATAGTGCATTACTTCTTAGTGCCGGCGTTATAGCAGCCGCAGGATGTAAGAAGCCTACGTCGTCTGCCACTGGTTGGAATTATAATGATTCCAAAAATGGAGGCTTCGAGAAAATTGCATATAAGGAACAAGAAACTGGTCCTAACCTAGTCCTAATTGAAGGGGGTACTTTCGTTCAAGGTCGTACTGAACAAGACGTAATGTACGACTGGAATAATACTCCACGTCGTGTAACTGTGCACTCTTTCTATATGGATGAAACTGAGGTTACTAATCTTCACTATCGTGAATATTTATATTGGATTGGACGTGTTTGGGCAGGCGATTACCCAGAAGTTCTCGCTAATGCTCTTCCAGATACCTTAGTTTGGAGACAAAAATTAGCTTACAACGAACCTAAAGTTGAATATTATTTACGTCACCCAGCGTATAACGACTACCCAGTAGTTGGTGTTAACTGGTTACAAGCTAACGATTTCTGTGCTTGGAGAACTGACCGTGTGAATGAACATATCCTAATTCGTGAAGGTTATGCAATTCATAATACAAACCAAACTGCTGACGATAACTTCAATACTGAAGCGTATTTTGCTGGTTTATATGATCCATTAACCAAAAATGGGAAACACGGTAAAAAAGATTTAAACCCTTCTGGTGCTGGTTTACGTAAAATCCGCATGGAAGACGGTATCCTTTTACCGAAGTATCGTCTCCCAACAGAGGCTGAATGGGAATATGCTGCATTATCTTTAATTGGTAATACAGATCCAAGTACCGACCGTGAAATTATCATGGATCGTAAAATGTATCCTTGGACTGGCCACATCGCTCGTAACCCGAACGATAAATTTAAAGGTGATTTCGTAGCTAACTTCCGTCGTGGTCGTGGTGACTATATGGGTGCTGCTGGTCACTTGAACGATAACGCTGATATCACTGCTCCAGTTTATTCTTACTGGCCTAACGATTACGGTCTTTATAATATGGCTGGTAACGTTTCTGAATGGGTAATGGATACTTATCGTCCACTTTCTTTAACTGATAACGACGATTATAACCCATTCCGTGGTAACGTATTCAAGAAAAAACTTGTGGGTATGGACGGTATCATCGAAGAAAAAGACTCTTTAGGGCGTCTTATGTATGTTGACGTAACTGTTGAAGAAAACGTTGACCGTCGTAACTACAAAAAAGCTGACTATCGCGACTATATCGATGGTGACTATAACTCATCTATCTACTATAATGATGAAGCTTATGCAGATACCAGCATGAAAAATAAAATCATGTATGAGTTCTCTTTAACTTCTATCATTAACGATAATGCAAAAGTTATTAAAGGTGGCTCTTGGAAAGATCCTGCTTATTGGATGGTTGCTGGTACTAGACGCTTCTTAGATGAACGTCAGTCTACAGCTTGGATCGGTTTCCGTTGTGCTATGGACCGCGTGGGTAGCCCTGTTGGGCTTGGTAAAGGAAAAGCCCGCAAAAATAACCTGAAAAAAGTAGGTAAAAAGAAACTGAAAAAAGGCAAAAAATTAATGTCTAAATAATATGTTTAAGGGTCTTCATTTTGAAGACCCTTTTTTTTATCTAATATTTTCTATCCTTAACCCTAGAATATTTTATTCTTATTTCCCTATCTCTTTCTATCGAAATTTAACCTGATATCAAAAACTTAATAAGCATAGCTTATTAATGTTTAAAATAACTCAATTAAAATTATATAAACTTAATACGGTAGTGGTGTAGGAATATTCTCCGATTTCTGCTCCTTCTTGCTAATCTTAAAGGCTAAATTTAACATAAAGTAATTTTTTGCACCCTTCTTATCAAAAGTATAATTGAACTGATTAATCCAACCGCTTTGTATGTTTAGATAATCTGTTACTTGATACCCCAATCCTAAATAAACCCGATGTCGCATAAAATAAGGTGGGGTATCGGTTAAAAATAACTCGCTAAATCCAGCTGCAAAAATTGTATTTTTCTTAACTGTCTTAGAATTTAAAGGCACCGTTACATTTAAACGATACCTAAATCTATTTCTATATTTCTTATTGATAGAAGCCTGTTCGAAACGGATACGATGCTCTAAATTAACTCGACTTATAGATTGATTAATTACAAACTGCTCCCATAAACGCAACTCATCCTGAGTTTTCATTCCGCGAATATTCTTCCAATCGTAAGTGCCATAATTACCAAATCCAACTAATGCACTAAAATACTTGTTGATTTTATAGCTAAATCCACCTTTAAACTCATAATAGTGGAAATGATTATACATAGCATGTGAACGTGTCTGTGTTTCGAAATAAAAGGTCCAATCTTTCACAAATTCATATTGAACACTTATAGAACTCCATGACCCCCATACTCTATCTTTCTGTCCCAATACAGTAACTGTTAAAAACAAAAAGACTAAAACACTGCTTAATAGCTTTTTCATAAACGGGGCAAAAGTACAAGAATTAGTATTACCCATAAAAATACAATATTAAATCATTATTAAATTTTTAGGTCATTATTAAATTTTTAAATTTGTGCTGTGAAACAGGTGTTCGGGAGCATATTAATTTTCCTTATGGTTTTTGCTTTAGGTGCAAAAACAGTAACCTTGGTTCATTATTTTTACAAAAAACAACAAATTACAGCAGAACACTGTATTAATAAAGACAAGCCAGAGCTTCATTGCGAAGGTTCATGTTACCTATCTAAGCAATTAGAAAAAGCAGATCATAGCTCTACACCAAACCTTGAATACATCAAAGATGTTTCACCATTTATTCATAATATTGAGATAATGCTTACCGTTCAATATTATGATAATATTACTAGTAATATTATACCTTTCACTCAGGATTTTTATACAAATCCATATTTAGATACCTTATTACATCCTCCTACCGTCTAGTTTACTTATCGGCTTAATTTGTCTTATAGTAAACTCAAAAAAGAATGAAACAACTTTTTGGGGCAATTGCTATATGCTTTTTGTTGGTGTCAAACAGCTTTGCATGCGAAGTATGTGGTTGTGCCGCAGGAAGTGTTTATAGTGGAATATTGCCAAGATTCAATAAAAATTTTGTTGGCGCTAGATATTTCTATCGCTCGTTTAAAACCCAACATATAACCACTGATAATAGTGAATTATACACGAAAGAATATTATCATACCTGGGATTTATATGCCCGTTTTTACCCCCACAAAAGAGTGCAAATTTTTGCCTCTTTGCCTATTAATCATAACCGACAATATGATAATGGTGCATTAGTAAGTACCACCGGTATTGGCGATATACAATTATGGGCAAACTATGCAGCTATTCAAACATCTGACTCTTCGTTGAGTAAAATAAAGCATTTGCTTTTATTAGGTGGAGGACTAAAAATGGCAACCGGCGAAAGCAATTTCTATAGGAATGGCAATCTCTTAAATCCGAATTTACAATTAGGTTCTGGCTCCTGGGATCTTTTATTTAATTATATGTATACCATGCGAATAAAAGGTTGGGGCATGCAAGCTGATGGATATGCCAAAATCACTACCACTAATCCGGCTGGATTTAAATTTGGTAACCGCTTTAGTCAAGCTTTTAGAGGCTTTTACTGGTACCAAAAAAATAAAGTAGCCCTCCTAACCCAAATTAATGCCCAATACGAGTTCGCTTTTAAAGACAAAACTCTAGGAGAAACTCTTATCGAAAGCGGCGGGCATACTCTATCAGCAGGAGCCGGTTTAGACCTATACCTTGGTCGTTTTATTTTAGGTGTGCAAGCTCAACAACCTGTATACCATAAACAAGCTGAAAATTTAATTACTCCTAATACCCGTATTTTAGGACAATTCACTGTATTATTTTAAAAATCAAAAACATGAAAAAAGTATTATTATTCTCTATTCTAACTAGTTTCTTATTAGTTCAATCATGTAAAGAAAAAGAAGAAACTCCAACTGCTACAATCACTTTTATTTCTCCAGCAGAACACACACACTTTATGGCTGGAGACGAAATTAACATAAAAGCTACTATCGAAGCTTCTACCGCTATACATGGTTGGAATCTATCTATAATTCATGGTTCTGATCAAAGCATTTTATTCGAAAAAGATTCTCATGAACATGCCCAAAACCTAAATATTGACGAATCGTGGAGTGTTCCTTCTCCAATTACTTCTGGTGCTATTTATGTTAAGCTTGAAGCCATTATAAACCATGAAGGCGATAAAGTAGATAAAAGCTTAGAACTACACATACACTAACACACAACAAAAAAGGGGATCATAAGATTCCCTTTTTTTATATTCCAACCTGAAATTGTAGTATTACAGAATTAAATCGGTGCGCATCTTTCAAGCCCAAATTATTAAAGTAAGGCCTGTTTTGTAGCATTAAACCTAGTTTAATTTGATGCATATTGTATGGGTAATAAGATATTCCAGCTTCATACACATCTACTAATTGAGAAATACGTTGCAGTCTAGAAAAATAAGTAGAAGCATTAAGCCCTAAACGTCCAACATTTCCTGTCTTAAAATCGAAACCTAATTGCGTATAAAGTGACTCACCAGTGCCAATAGGAAATGCATTTCCATGACTAGAAAATGCAGAACCATTGGCATTTAAACCGTTTGTTATACGATTTGGGTTAACCGTTCCTAGGTAATTCTTTCCGAAATTATGATAATATAAAGCAGAATAAAGCGACACATTGTATTTAGATTTAACAGGTAAGTCCATAAAAACAGATAGTGAAACAAAACCCAAATTATTAAAGAGCGTATCTCCCTTATTGTTTTTGTACCATGTTGCCTTAGGTTGATATAAGCCACCTAAAGCAATATTTAGAACTTTTTTACTACCTAAATTTGTCCCTGGAAAAAATGGCAATTCATCATTTTCAACATCCCAAAATTGCCATTGTATATAAGCTGAGCTTTGCAAACTTGGGTTATGTGGACTAAACTTAGCATTAGGGCCAATTTCAGTGAGCGCAGAATAAGAAGGTGATTTGCTA
>DATCKI010000007.1:0-3181 GCA_036562365.1 Bacteroidia bacterium
GCGCCGAAAATAATTTAGCATAAGACTTAAATTTTTTCATCGCATTGGGGCTGAATTTAAATTATTCTATCTGTGATAATTAAAATTTAATTACTTGCGATGGATAATTGCACAATTAGAGTTTAATTTATTTACGGAGCAGGTAAAACTCCCCTCCTTATGAAGGAGGGGTGGCCAACGGCCGGGGTGGTTGGAATAACTTCAAATGTACTATCGTTAATCCATGGATTTAGTAATACACAATGCTCCGCCTTCTTCGTCCGACATCGAAAGATTTCCTGCGCTCTTAAAAAACTGATTAGTAAATGAAACTTTGCGTTCCTCGCGTCATTGCGTTTAATTAAATATTTATTTATAAAAGGGATAGAGGCAAACCCCTCCGGTCTTCGACCACCTCCCCTTGGCATGGGAGGAGTTAGTGTATGCACCGAAAATAAATTTGACTTCGACCTAAATTTTTTCAACGCATTGGAACTGAGTTTTAATTTAAATTGCATGCGATGGGTAATCACACAAAATGAGTTCAAATTATTTACGGAGCAGGTAAAACTCCCCTCCTTATGAAGGAGGGGTGGCCAAAGGCCGGGGTGGTTGCTGCACAAATATTATACATATATAAATTAATCTGGACTTTCACTTTTAAATACTACAATTAACCCCTCCGGTCTTCGACCACCTCCCCTTGGCAGGGGAGGAGTTAGTTCTTACACCGTCTAAAAATGGACCATAAGTTATTTAAATTAGTCATCGCATTTGTATATGTATCTATGAGCAATTACAATTCACTTTTATATGCTTGTTGATATGTCTAGATTATAAAATTTAATCGTAAGTAGTATTACTTGACAGATGGAGCCAGGAACGAACTTATTCAATGCAAATAGACACTAGATATGCCCCAAAACAAAAAAGCGTTTCATGTAAAATGAAACGCTTTCTGTTTAATGTATATACTAAAATTATTTAGTGTACTGACTCATAAAGATGTCGATCGACTCTTTTACGTGATCTATTTGTTCTTGACTTAGACCTTGGTGACAAGCTAAAAGCATACCGCCACGCATAACTCTGTCAGCTTCTGGATATTCGTTTACACGTTTACAAGCTACGTTTTTAAAGCCTGGTTGACGAAGAATATTTCCAGTGAAGATAGTACGCGTCATGATATTACGTTTCTCCAAGAAAATTTGTAAATCGCGACGCATAAATGGTGCGTTATCTTTAACCGTAACAGCAAATGCTAACCAGCCGGTACGACTATTAGGCAATTGTTGAGGTAAAATAAAGAACTCCTCGTATTTCTCGAAGAAGCTACGCATTTGATTATAATTAGCAACGCGGGTATCGATATTGGTACCTAATTTATTTAATTGTACAAGTCCGAATGCCGCACCCATTTCACTTGGTTCAACGTTATAACCTGGTTCTTCGAAAACGAATTTCGCATCGTAAGGAATTCCGTCAACTTCAACGTTGAAACGATTTTCGATTTTTTCGCTTTCAACGAAAAGGCTAGAGCTCCGTCCCCATGAGCGAAGAAGTTTACCACGGTTATAGAACTCTTCAGTATTAACGCAAAGCATACCACCATTTCCGGCACAGTTAATAACGTGTGAACCGTAGAATGAAGTAGTACTCATATCTGTAAATCGTCCAGAGCTAGCTCCATCGATTTCAGCACCTAAAGTATCGGCGCTATCTTCTAAAACGAAAAGACCATATTTATCGGCAATTTCACGTAATTTTTTCCAGTCTGGTAAATTACCAATAAGGTTAGGGATGAACATAGCCTTAGTGTTAGGCGTAATAAGTTCTTCAACCTTATTAGCATCAATATTATAAGTTCCTGGTTCAACATCAACGAAAGCAGGAAGCCATCCTTTTTTAACGAGTGGAGCAACGGTGGTACTGAAGGTTAATACAGGAGTAATAATTTCAGCGCCTGCCTCGTAATCTAACAAATCGGCAGCAAGATAAAGCGCGGTAGAACCAGAGTTAACCATAATGCCGTAGTTTTTAGCATATAATTTTGCTACTCTTTCTTCCATTTCGCGTACGTGTTTACCCATCATGGTTGACGTACGTAAAACATTAACTACTGCTTCGATTTCTTCCTCACCGTGTACACTTTTCCCGTAGGGAACGTGAATGAATTTTTGATCAACAGACATAAGAAATATATAATTAAGATTACGAAGATGCGCAAATTTCTTGGTATTCCAAGTACAATGCTCTCCTAAATTTATCTTTATGAAAAGTTAAATTAACATGTAATTTATTTAGGCCAAATATAGGTGCAAGTAACAGCCTCTCCATTAAGACCTAGTTTGGTTTGTGTGCAAAGCACTTCGTTGCCTTTTAGTAATTCTACTTTTAAAGGAATTTCTGGAACAAAAGAGCTATCACATGGGTTAGTAGCAGGACAAATAGTACTTTGTGCTGCAATTTGAACAGCGGTAAATTGTGGTACTTCAATATCAATTTGTTTGGTTCCTTGTAATGCTTCTTGAGAAACGAATCTACCATCTGTATCGAAGTATGAGATTATACATTCGCTACATTCAACTTTATACGTAAACGCATGTTTCTTTTGACAAGATGTAAGTACGATTGCTAAAGCAAATACGAGCGTACTAAGACGAATCCAATTAATATTTAATTTCATAATGGTAAATATAAAAAGAAACCCCGATTACTCGGGGTTAAAATTTTATCCTTTGATTAAATTTCTAGAGATAACTAATTTTTGAATTTCGGAAGTTCCTTCTCCGATGGTCATCAATTTAGAGTCGCGTAAGAATTTCTCAGCAGGATATTCTTTAGTGAATCCGTATCCACCCATAATTTGCACGGCTTCGTTACCACATTTAACGCAAAGTTCAGACGCAAAATATTTAGCGTAAGCACCAGCTTGAGTAACTTTTTCGCCGCGATTTTTAAGGTCAGCAGCTTTAAGAGTTAAAAGTTCAGCAGCTTCAATTTCAGTAGCCATATCAGCTAATTTAAAACCAATAGCTTGGAAGTTAGCAATAGGTTGACCGAATTGTTCTCTTTCTTTTGCATATTTAAGAGAGGCTTCGAAAGCACCTTTAGCAATACCAAGAGATACAGAAGCGATAGAAATACGTCCGCCATCTAGGATTTGCATAGCTTGTTTGAAACCTTGTCCAACTTGACCAAT
>DATCKI010000028.1:0-7752 GCA_036562365.1 Bacteroidia bacterium
AAATGCTTATTATAGCCTTTTAGATCCTTCTAAATTGCGTTATGATGAATTTACTAGATCTGATAATAAAAGTAATAACTCTAACTTTATTTCTTCTATCGACTATTTTCATCCATTCGAAAAGAATTATACGTTAGAAACGGGAGCAAAATTCACTATTCGACACAACGATAATGATTTCGTGAATTTTATGCAACAAGGTACAGATTTAGTTCCGAACCCATTAGTTACAAACCGTTTTGTATATCATGAGCAAGTATTAGGAGCGTATGCTCAAATGGGTAAAGGATATAAAAAATGGGGATATAAAATTGGTTTGCGTGTTGAAGAAACATTTTTGAATACTGATCAAGTGAATTCTCAAATTAAAACCTCAAGAAACTATTTTAGTTGGTTCCCAAGCGCATTTTTAAGCTATAATATCAACGATAAAAATGATATTAAATTAAGTTATAGTAAACGTATTAATCGACCTGGATTCCGCCAATTAAATACGTTTAATAGTTATAATGACCCATTAAACTTGCGTACAGGTAACCCGAATTTGAATCCAGAATATACGCATAGTTTAGAGTTTGCGTATACTTATGGAAATGATAAATTCTCGTTATCACCTACTATTTTCTATCGTTATACAACAGGTGTAATTAGTAGATACCAATATATAGATCCAAATGGAGTTGCTATTTCAACATTTGAAAACTTTAATAATGCACATAGCGCCGGTTTCGATATTAATGCGAGAATGGATTTTACTAAGTGGTTAAACTTAAATTTAAACGGATCTGTATACTATTATAGAATTGATGGAACTAATAAGGGTAGCAGCTTAAGGAACCAAAGTTTAGGTGGAATGGGTAGAGCTACCGCTAGCTTTAAAATTACTAAGTGGATGGATGCTCAAGCAACTTATGGATTCTGGTTAATGCCTGCATCTCCACAAGGTCAACCTCTAGCAAATCATGGTTTAGATTTAGGTCTAAAAGCCGATTTCTTTAAGAAAAAATTTAGCGTAAACCTTGGATTACAAGACGTATTTAATACAAGAAGATTTGCAGTTAATGGTTCTGATGTTAATTTCGTTAATGATTTCTATCGTAAACGTGAATCTCGCATCCTAAACCTTACCTTAACTTGGAAATTTGGTAAGCAAGAATTTACCCGCAGACCTAAAAAAGGTGCTGGTGGCGGTGAAGGCGGCGGCGATATTGGCGGTGGCGAAGATTGGTAACTGATATAATTTATGGAATTTTTAAAGATAAATACTGAAAATGCAATTACTACGGTTCAATTAGATCGTGGTACTGCAAATGCCTTACAAACAGGCATGATTAAGGAAATTACAACAGCTTTTAATCAACTTAAAGATGATCCTAATACTCGTGCCGTTGTATTGGTTGGTAAAGGTAATTTCTTTTCGGCAGGGTTAGATGTTATTGAAATTGAAGCCTATAATGAAGCTGAATCTGTGGATTTTTGGAATGCATTTGCATCTATGATTGGAACTCTTTTAGCCTTCCCTAAACCATTAGTGGCCGCAATAAATGGTCATAGCCCAGCTGGTGGTGCAATCTTAGCTTTAACAGCTGATTTCCGCTTTATGGCTCAAGGTAAATTTAGAATAGGTTTGAATGAAGTTCCAGTTGGAATTGCTGTTCCTGAACCCATTTATGATATGTATGCACGCGTAATTGGGCATAGAAATGCATATCAATTTTTACTTGAAGGAAAATTATCTTTACCAGAAGAAGCTTTAGCTTGCGGTTTGGTAGATGCAGTTTTAAATCAAGAAGAAGTATATCCTAGTGCCATTGCTAAAGCTACTCAATTAGCAAATTTAGAACCTAAAACTTTTGGTAAGACTAAACTAAATATGCGCAGAGAACTTTTAGCTAAGTTTGAAGATAAAAGTTATTTTGAAGCTACTATTAAACACTGGTTCGATGAAGATGCTCGTAAGGTTTTAAAGGCCTTAGTAGATGGATTAAAATCTAAAGCTTAAGTATTTGATTATAATTTTTGAAAAGCTCAATCGTATGATTGAGCTTTTTTGTGCTTGCATTGATAATATTTATGATGTGCTGAGTTTGTGTATAATTAGGATGATTCAAGTCTTATTTTAAGTCGATTTTATGTTCTGAAATGTTGTATAAAAATTTTGCAATTTTAGACTTAGTTTGGAATTGTATTTTTTCAACAATGGAGGGGTTTTCTTAAACTTTAGCAAAGTTTTAAACTTTGCTAAAGTTAGGAACAGCCTCTTTTTCCTCCAAATTTTGGTAAGTATTTTTATTTAACGGGAATTTTATATGAATATTCACGGGTAAAGAGTTAGCTTATAAAATGACTAAATTATAATTATAAACGACAATTGCTTGCCAGATTGAGCCGTAATCCCGTATATCACGGCTAAATTTATCCCCATATTTGAACGAAATTTGATTTGTAAACACAGGTTATCTCAAGCCCTAAAATATTTGTGCAATCGAGTATTTCAGGTTCTATTTTAAGTAGTTATAGTATTGAAATGCGGTAAGATTTTAAGGAATTGCTGGTAAGTTTCCTGTACCACCTCATTTGCTGTTTTAAGTTCGTGTAGATTGGTTATTACTTGGCCTATTTCTAACTCACCGTCAACCAAATTACCTTCGAAAATACCCAATTTTGAGCGTCCTTTTCCAAGTATACTTTTTAATTCTTCTGGATTAAATCCTTTTTGATAGGATTCCTGAATTTTTGCGTAGAACTCGTTTTTTATAAGTCGGACAGGAGTGAGTTCTTTTAAAGTTAAAATAGTGTCACCTTCGGCAGCCCGAATTATTTTTTCTTTAAAATTGGGGTGTGCGCTACTTTCAATTGTTGCGGCGAAACGAGTTCCCATTTGAACGGCTTCGGCTCCTAAACAAAAAGCAGCGGCCATGCCTCTTCCGTCAGAAATACCACCAGCTGCAATTACAGGAATTTTTCCTTGTAATTGGTCAACCACCTTAGGAATGAGTACCATAGTAGTAGTTTCTTCCCGGCCATTATGTCCTCCGGCTTCAAAGCCTTCAGCTACTACAGCATCGCAACCAGCATCAAGTGCTTTTTGAGCAAATTTGGAACTACTAATAACATGGACCACTTTTATTCCATGTTCTTTAAATTTTTGGGTATAGGTTGCTGGATTCCCAGCGGAGGTAAATACTATAGGAACTTGAAAATCTATGATATTTTGAATTTGTTCGTCAATTTTGGAATAGAGTAGAGGTAAATTAACAGCAAAGGGTTTATTAGTAGCAGCTTTAGTTTTTTCGAGGTGAATACGAAGTATATCTGGACTCATAGATCCTGCACCAATAATTCCTAGTCCACCAGCATTACTAACAGCGGAGGCCAGCTCCCATCCGCTACACCAAACCATACCACCTTGAATGATGGGGATTTGTATACCCAAAAGTTCACAAATACGATTTACCATATTATTTCTTCTTAACCTCGTTCCAAACTTTAGTAATTAAAGCTTTTGTGCTTTGTAAGAAGTCTTTTTCCATCATCCAATAGTAGTATGATGGTTCGTCGATAAATACTTGTTTAAGGAGTTTATCTTTATGTTTTCCAAAGTTAAAGACGATTTCTTCGTTTTCGTCGTAACGGAATTTGTTTTCAAGATCAGGAGTTTTGCGATATGAAGTAAATTCAGCAAGATAATCGACCGTACCAACAAGTTGAGGGTAATGCTCTAATTGAGCCAATAAAATTTCGAAAGTAGCTTTAGTATCAGCTTCGGCAGAGTGTGCATCTACTAAATCTTTTTGGCAGTAGAACTTATAAGCTGCTTTAAGGGTACGTTCTTCCATTTTATGGAAGATAACTTGAACATCGATCATTTTTCTAGAATCGATCATAAGGTCGTAACCGCTGCGGTAACATTCTTCTGCTAGAAGTGGAACATCGAAGCGATTGATATTATAGCCACCTAAGTCGCAATTATGGATAAATTCTAAAACTTCAGGAGCGAGTTGTTTAAAAGTTGGTTTATCGGCCACCATTTCGTTTGTGATATTGTGAACGGCAGTAGCCTGAGCCGGGATAGGCATTTCCGGATTTACAAGTTTAAGGTAAAGTTGTTCGGAACCGTCTGGGTTTATTTTAAGAATAGCAATTTCGACGATGCGGTCGGTTTGAAGGTTGATGCCAGTAGTTTCAAGGTCGAAAAAAGCGATAGGTCTCGTTAATTGCAATTTCATAATAAATAAGCTATGTTACAAAAGACGGTTTTTTTAGTTAAAGAAACAATCTTTTTAGTCATATTTTAGTATTCAAAAAATAATTGACATGTTGTCAGTTTTTGTATTGTGGTATTGAATTTGCAAGTAATAGATAAAACGATTTGGATATGAATCAGGAAGAAAACTTGAATACAGAAGAAACATTGAATGAAAATGCGACGAATGAAACTTCGGAATCGACTGTAAATGCTGATGTAGAAGCTCAAGCTGAAACAGAGGAGAAGGATTATGAAGTGTTGTATAATGAGACAAAAGATAAGTTATTAAGATTATTTGCCGACTTCGAGAATTTCAAGAAGAGGGTTGCAAGAGAGCGAATGGAATATGCCAAAACGGCAGGAGAAGACATTTTTCAAGCCATTTTGCCAGTATTAGATGATTTAGATAGAGCGGAGAAATCAATAGAATCGGCGGTTGATGTTGAAGCCGTAAAAGAGGGATTAGATTTAATTACGAAGAAATTGCGTTCTGCGTTGATGAATAAGGGATTAAAGGAAATAGAAGTAATAGGAGAGGTGTTCGATTCAGAAATACATGATGCTATTGCACAAATTCCAGCTCCAAGTGAAGATATGAAAGGCAAAGTGATAGATTGTGCCGAAAAAGGATATTCTTTAAATGGAGTAGTAATACGTAACCCTAAAGTAGTAGTAGGGCAATAATAGAATCTAAGAAAGATGTCAAAAAGAGATTTTTACGAAATATTAGAGGTATCGAAAACGGCTTCGACCGATGAGATAAAAAAGGCGTATCGTAAGAAGGCAATTCAATACCACCCAGATAAAAATCCGGGGAATAAAGAAGCTGAAGAGAAGTTTAAAGAGGCTGCTGAGGCTTATGAGGTATTGAGTGATCCAGATAAACGTGCGCGCTATGATCGTTTTGGACATGCAGGCATGGGCGGTGCAGCTGGTGGCGGCGGTGCTTATGGTCAAGGCATGAATATGGACGATATTTTTAGTCACTTCGGCGATATATTCGGTGATGCTTTCGGTTTTGGCGGCGGCGGTGGCCGTTCGCGTGGCCGACAAGTAAATCGAGGTTCTAATATTCGAATTAAGGTTAAACTTACCTTAGAAGAAATTGCAACCGGAGTTACTAAGAAAATTAAAATCAATAAAAACGTTTCTTGTGAAACTTGTCATGGCTCTGGCTCTAAGAGCGGTAAAGCAAGTACCTGTGGTACTTGTGGAGGACGTGGAGTTGTAATGCAGGTTACCAATACTTTCTTAGGTAGAATGCAAACACAAACTACCTGTCCGAATTGTAATGGTGCAGGTACTACTATTACCGATAAATGTACTAAATGTCATGGCGATGGAGTTACACGTGGTGAGGAATTGCTTGAATTGAAAATTCCTGCAGGTGTGGCACAAGACATGCAATTAACCGTTTCTGGTAAAGGTAATATGGGCGCTAGAGGTGGTGTTCCTGGTGATCTATACGTTGTGATTGAAGAACAAGAACACGAATACTTTATGCGTGATGGTGAAAATATTTACTTTAACTTAAATGTCAATTTCGCTGATGCTTGTTTAGGTTTTGAAACAGAAGTTCCGACTCTAGGTGGAAGAGCTAAAATCAAAATCCCCGCAGGTACTCAAAGTGGTAAGGTGTTTAAGTTAAAAGGTAAAGGTTTACCAGAATTACAAGGCTATAGACACGGTGATTTATTTGTAACCGTTTATGTATATACGCCTGAAAATTTAAGTAAGGAAGAAAAACAATTATTGGAAAAACTGCGTAATTCGCCTAATTTTTCGCCTGGAAATGGAAATGAAGGGAAATCGAACTTCTTCCATAAAATGAAAGACATGTTTGATTAATTATGCGAATTATTACAGGATTTTTAAAAGGGCGTAAAATGCTTACCCCAAAAAATTTAAAAGCAAGACCCACTACCGATTTTGCTAAAACTGGTTTATTCAATGTATTGAATAATTTAGTCGAATTTGATGGTATATCTGTTTTAGATTTATTTGCAGGTACAGGTTCTATTAGTTTTGAATTTGTTTCGCGTGGGGCCGCATTTGTTACCGCGGTTGATATTGAAGCAGCTCATTGTAAATCGATTAAAGAAAACGCAGATTTGTATTCTTTGAATCAATTATCGGTTATACGTAGAGATGTATTTCAATATCTACAATCTGCTAATGGTAAGTATGATGTGATTTTTGCTGATCCTCCTTACGATTTAGAAGAAGCTAAACAATTACCAGATATTATTATGGAAAGTGGTTTGTTGAATGAAGGTGGCTTTTTTGTTTTAGAACATGGAAATAAGACAAGTTTTGAAGGGCATCCATACTTGTTTGATGAAAGGAAATATGGATCAGTTTGCTTTAGCTTTTTTGCGATAAATGAAGAGTAGATAAATATTTGGGCCGATTGCATAGCAATCGGACTATTTTATTGTGTTTTTGTAGTGTTTTAAATATCGAGTTTAAGGATTTTATTTTTTCTTACTCCTATATTCAACTGCCGAAACACGAGCCTTGTGCGATACCTTGTCGTATACCTCATCAAAGGCCGTTTTACAAAGAGGTAATTTGTCTCGCAATCGATCATATGTACTATGGTCAAACATCTCACGGAATTGCTCCCTACTCATCAATGAACGAGCGTATAAGGCTTGGTACCCCTTGTTTTCAATTACGAAGTTCTCTAAATTTCTTAATGCCTTGTCGCCATTAAATCCTTTCACCTTCGGCGTTCCATAAGCACCTATATCTACAAATAAACTATCTTTTTCTCCATTGCTTTTAGTATATTCATGTAAGAATCCAGCTCCCATTTCATTATCATATACTCCCATTGGTGATAACCATAATGGATATAAATTGTAATTATCATGGAAGTATTCCAAAGATTTTTTTAATAAAGAAATAGGCATTAACATATCTTGAACTACGTGGTAATTCTCGCGTAAACGACGTGTAGTAGCCGTTTCTGTATATTTCATTAAAGATATTCCTGGAGGTAAGGCCCATCCTAATAATGCTCTAAAAACTGGATGATTCCCAAATGGTATAATTTCTTCCATTTCCCAAAATAAACTTCGAGTATGGCGATGGTAGTAATGACGAAGAGGAATGTATTCTACCGCATTTTTATCACTATTCAAAAATTGTTCTACATGTTTATAAAACCAAGGTTTATAATATCTTCCAATCGGATTTTTTTTGCCATCATTTTCTATTTGATTGGTAAGTTTTCCAGTCATTATTACCGCACGACCTGGCCCATATACAAGTGCTTCTACGAAATCGTTTTTTTCTGTATTTCGACTTTCTTCCTCAAAAATGTGGCATAAGTCGTCTATATTAAAAACAGGTTGATAATTCAATCGAACATATTTTTTGGAAGGAATGATGCGCAGTTCAACGGCCGTAAGGAATCCAAGTGTGCCGTGCGACCACGGAATAGAATAAAAAAGTTCGGGATTTTCGGTGCGAGAGCAAGTAACTAAACTACCATCGGC
>DATCKI010000054.1:0-9983 GCA_036562365.1 Bacteroidia bacterium
GGCCATTAAGAAGTTAAGTCCAACCGCTGCAAGAACCCCATTCCTTTTGTGGTGTGGTGGACCAGGATTATCAGGAATAGAAGCAAAAAGTGCGCCTAAAGAGGCATTCACAGCAACAACTGGGTGACCAGTAAAATATAAAACGATGGCTGGTAATATTACCCCAAGTGTAATTTTAAAACCATCATAAAAATACTGGCTCAACAAGAAATTCTTGATATTGCTCGTGTTTTGTATGAATGGCTTTGGTAACATGCCGCAAAGGTAATGATAAGCATAGTCTATATGTTATTCTATTATGAAATTTAGGTCAGTTTTAGGTTTTTATTATACAATTTTTAGACTTTGAATCATTTTAAATAAGTAACGTATATTTGCAAAAAAGAAATACAATGGGCGTAGCTGATATATTATTTAAACGCAGAAAAGAATTGGCCGAGAAAAATTTAAAAGAAGGTCAAGATTTCATGGCAGAAAATGCCAAAAAGGATGGGGTAATAACCTTGGATAGCGGACTTCAATACGAAGTATTAGTTATGGGCGATGGTGAGAAACCAACTGCTAAAAATACCGTTACTTGTCATTACCACGGAACTACTATTCATGGCGAAGTATTCGATAGCTCAGTACGTAGAGGTCAACCTGCGAGCTTCCCTTTAAATCGCGTTATTACAGGGTGGACAGAAGGATTACAGCATATGCCAATTGGTAGCAAGTTTAAGTTTACTATTCCGCCTCATTTAGCTTATGGCGAAGAGCAGATTTCTAAAGAAATTGGTCCGAATAGTACCTTGATTTTTGAAGTAGAATTACTAGGTATTAAATAGTATCTGTAACAATTCATAAAAAAAGCACCAATGATTAGTTGGTGCTTTTTTGTTGTGTTATAATAAGGACTATTGATTTTCGATACTAACAATATCCAGCAAATTAAATCCTTTATTAATATCCGTAAAATATGTAGCGTATTTAGAACTATACACCTCTGACGGTTTTAAGAATTTAACAGGAGCAAGTATATTATTACCTTGCACATTTAATACTAATTGCGCTCCTAAATTTTCTGGTAATGCAAGACTTGGAGCTAATTTTAGTATAATTCTATCTGTTTCTTTATTGAATTGGATAGCTAATTCTTTTACAAGGTAATTCCCAATTTGTTTGTTTTTAACGATTAGTTTTATGTTTGGAATAGATTGATTAATCTCTTGAATATATGGAAAGTAGTCATTCGTCATGAAATCTTTTATCCATAAAGCATCCTGAGTTCTATCAGGTAATAAATTTGGATATTCTTTTTCTAAAAATGCTGCTAATTTAAATGCAGTTACAGCCATACCTAAGTTGGTTAAATGCTGATTTGCAGCATAGGTGTTTTCAAATTTATCAGGTGTATATAAGGTGGCATCGTAGTTTAATTGTAGGTCAAGCCATTTCGTGTTAGAGTACTGACTTAACTCCTCATTTAACTTAGTCCTCCATGTTTCGTAATTGGTTACATGTTTTTGGTACATGGGAACAGTAAGGAAAAGCACTGGAATGTTTTTCTCAGCACATAAATCCATTACTTTTTTCAAATACTTTTTAGAATGATCAGATAGCACGTAATTATTACCATCTACAGGCGGCCCAAAAGTTTCGTATTTCTGAAGCGTAGAATCTTGTAATCCGAAATTAAAGCGTGCAAAACGACCTAGATCTAACTTCGTAGGCTTATATTTATCTGGTTTTTTATAATTCTGTTTAATACGAGCCCAATCTTTTAATAAGAAAGAATGGTTACGTATAGTGGTCGACCATGCAGCTACCCAATTATCGCTATGGAATAGTTCGGGCATGCTTTTTAACTTATACAGGGCGCTTTTTTGAGCATCGAAGCTTTGTAAATATGGCGTTACCACATCATTCGTAGGTTTACCTTGCTCATTAATACAATAAGTCTCCAAAACTACTAATTTAGGTGTGGTGTGTTTAAGAGCTTCTCCTAATTGGAACCATGCATCTAATACATTCGTACCCGAGTTTCCTAAAATAAAGCAATTGCTACCAGTTGCTGTTGATAAAACAAATGGATCAACACCCGTAATTACATGGGAATTACCCAAAATAATAACATCTACTTCCTTTTTAGCGGCGAAGTCGTAGAATGAAGCCCATTTTCTACGTATATGATTATTCTTTTGATCAGCTATAAAATAACCTTTCTTATCGGTAAAATAAACCACAGCAAAAACTATTGCTGCTAAAGCGAATACCTTAATAGAAAACTTTTTCCAAGAGAAAACCTTATTATCATCAGCTTTTGAAACTTTAGTTTCAGGGGCAATATTTTTAGGACTTATATTTTTCTTATTATTCTGTTTTTTCATGATGCTTAGAATTGGAAGTAAATAAACGAGTGTTCGTTACCTGTGCCGTATTGTCCAAAATATACAATACTTAAAACGAGTATTATATAGGTTGCCCAACGTACAAACCCTGAATACTTGAAGAATTTGTTTTCCAATATTTCTCCTTTTTTCTCCCACATAATTTCTATAAATAATAGGAATATTAGTAAGAAGAAAGAGAATTTAAGTTCTGCACTTGTTAAGCCAAAATTCACCACAGAGTCTAAATTATCTAGCCCTAAATTTTTAAACCCAGCTAATGCTGTGCTAAAATCTTTCGCTCTAAAGAATATAAGCGAGATCGCCCATGCTGAGAAAATAATAATAGATTTAAATAGGCGAGAGGAGAACTTCTCAGTAAATCCAGGTTCTTTCTTTTTATTCCAACCGAAAAGAGGGTCTAAGGCAATTAGGAAGAGAGCATTTAATATACCCCAAATTACAAAATTCCACGATGCCCCATGCCATAAACCACTAATTGCAAATACGATTAATAAATTAATCTTGGTTCTTGCAATTCCTTTTCTATTGCCTCCGAGTGGAATGTATACATAATCCATAAACCAAGAAGAGAGCGAGATGTGCCAACGTTTCCAAAAATTACTAAACGATGTTGCAAAGTAGGGACGATTGAAGTTTAACATCAAATCGAACCCTAATAATTTAGCACAACCACGTGCTATATCAGTATATGCTGAGAAGTCGAGATATAATTGAAAGGCAAAGAAAATAACCGCAAGTAGCATTGGGAATCCATTTGCCATATTGGGATTTTCGTATACCTGTTCCACCAAAACAGCTAATCGGTCTGCTATCATTAATTTTTTGAAGAAACCCCAAGTGATTAAAATTAAAGCTGAACGAAAAGCTATATAATCAGGCTTTTTTAGTGTTTCGAATTGAGGTAAGAAATTCTTTGCTCTTTCGATAGGGCCGGCTACTAATTGTGGGAAGAAGCTTACGAAAGCAAAGAATTGAATCCAGTCGTTAGCTGGTTTGGTTTTCTTGTAATATAAGTCAATAGTATAACTCAATGTTTGGAAAGTATAGAAACTAATACCAACCGGTAATACAATATTTAAAGTAATGTCAGATAATTGAACATTAAATAGGGCAAAAAGATTAGATAAGCTATCTGCAAAGAAGTTGAAATATTTAAAGAATCCAAGGAATCCTATATTCACAATTATACTAATCCAAAGACCTAATTTCTTTTTTCGTTGAATTTCCTTCAAGCTATTTTCATCTGTTGAACTTTCTTCTTGAAGGTTTAAATTGTGAATGTATTTACCTATAAGGTAATCTTGAAGTGAGCTTATAATAATTAGAGATAAAAAGCGCCAATCCCACCAACCATAGAATACATAGCTTATTAGTAGTAAAAATAGATTGCGAAGTTTTACATCTTTTTTATTGAAAATGCTCCAATATAGAATAAATACCAGTGGTAAGAATATACCAAATGCGAAGGAGTTAAATAGCATTTTAAAATGTATTAAAGAGAATTTTAAATCAAAAGTTTAGAAGGGTGGGATGTTTTTAAGGAAGATAAACTAAAAATAGTAATACTATTGATGTTATATTCAAATTCGCATTTATAATAAAACCCATTAAAGCATGGGCGATAATTATACATTAACATAGGTGTAATTAAAGTAGTTAAAGTTGTTTATTATTCCAGTTATTTGGGTGGTTAAATGTAATAGTCCTGAATTAAAAAGAGAAATCTTTTAAAAAATTTTTTTTCCAAGCAAAAAAAGCACCAATCGCTTGATTGATGCTTTTTGATTAATATGTGTTTTATTGACAAAATTGATGCCTTTATACTAATAGTATATATATCATTTAGAACCATGTCGTTCTTTATTTTCTTAAGAGCAAAATTGAAATTAGAATTTGGGAATCAATAATTCAGGGTAAAAGTAGAAAATCCATTTTTATCGATAATAAATTATTTCTTAGTCCACAGGTGACCATTCTTGCAACTACTTTTAATCAATTTACCAGAATTGCTTAAATCATTTAAATAATTCTCTGCTTCCAATCTTGGCATACCTGAAAGTTCTGAAAATTCTTTAGCAGTAAGGGAATTGTAGGTTGAAAATAGGCTTATCCAGTTTTTACTAAATTCACTTTTGACTGCATTGGGTTCTAACTTGTAAATTGCCATTTCGTAGTAAGGATAAGGTCTTGATCCATATACCATTTCTGTTTTACCATCTTTTCCAATAAAAAATAGAGTAGGGAAGCCTCTAACTCCGTACGATTTAGCCAATTTTAAATCTTCCTGAAAATTCAATTTAGCTTGCCCATTAAAATCCGATTTAAAACGCTTAAGGTCAAGTCCAACTTTACTTGCGGCCTTTTCTAAATTCTCATATTTAGCGATGTTAATTTTTTGCATAAAAACCATTTCACGTATTTCACGTAAGAATAGGATTGCTTTTACTTCGCTTTGCATTTGAGCGGCTTTAAAAGCTATAGAAGGAGGGTATGACGAATCTAAGGGGTCTTCCAACCATACATTTCCATCAATAGGCATATCATAATGTGCACTAACCTCGTCCCAATGTACAGCCACGTCCGCCGGTTTGCTTATGCCTCCACTATTATAACTCCAATCAGGCAATAAACCACCCATGCGATATTCTATCTCAATTAGCTTTCCGTATTCCAATTTTAATTTACGCAATTGAGGTTCTATTCCCCAACACGAAGAGCAAATTGGGTCTGTGAAGTAGATAATTTTAATTGTTTTTACGCTTTTATTTGGAGTTACATTATTATTATTCACTAAGCTATCATTAACTCCGCACGCTCCAATTTCAGGATCGCATATTAGAGGATTATTTGTTTTCATATTTTTTGTTTTAGAAGTTTGACTATAACCGCATGCCGTATTGACAAGCAGTAAGCACATAGTGATAAAAATGGATTTGTTCATCACGTATTTAATTAGGAAATTTGTTATCGTTCGATGCATCGTTCACAAAGGTCGTAACAAAAAATAAAGCAAACAATTAGTCAAATATTTATGACTACTACAAAAAACATTAACGAAGAGGAAACTTGTCCGGCTCAAAATCTGCTTAAACTTTTGGCAGGCAAATGGAAACCAGAGATTTTTCGTTTGGCTCAAGCAGGTAGTTTACGATTCAATACATTGTTGCGCGATTTACCGGGGAGTAATAAACAAAGTTTATCTACAGCATTAAAGGAGCTCGAAGAAGTTGGATTGCTAAATAGGGAAGTAGTGAGCGAAAAACCACTACATGTAGAGTATAATTTATCGGATAAAGGGAAAGAACTTATTCCCATTTTTCGTCAATTAGAACAACTTTAAAGTTTATTTTATTCGTTCTAAAACGCCCTTATGCTTTACAATATTTTTATAGTCCCACTGTATATTTTTCGATTTTTCTAGCCATCTTAAGAGGTCAGTTTCATTAATTTCTGAACTGGAATTATAAAATATAGAAGCGTCTTTAAATTTCTGTCCAAGTACATTTAAAAGTGGCTCATCAAAGTCGGTACCACTCCAAAACATAAGTCGAATTCCAGCTTTTTGTTTGCTGTACCCCACTATAGGATTACCATCTAAGAACCATACGGGATGCCCATGCCAAATTTTGTTTTCGGCATTAGTAAGCCTTTTAGTGATGAGTATACTAAGTTTTTCGCATATAGCTTTTTCTTCAGCTTTAAGTGAAGAATTATAAGCAAGTATATCTTGAGAAATAGTTGGCATAAGATTGGTATTATTCTATAAATTTATTGAAAATAAAGAAATCTACCCACTCTAATTTATAAACTCCATATAGAAGAAAATAAATACGAGTAGGTAGATAAAATTATAGCTATACAATGATATACAGTCTCAAAGTGTAAAAAGCAATGAGAAGTAAAATTTGCCAATTAAAGAATTTTAGATTAAGGGTTTAAGTAATTCTAAAATTTCCGTATCACCCATTCTTTCAGCTAGAGATAAAGCAGTATCACCTTCTAGAATTATACCAAAACTAGTTTTCGCAAGTCCCAAATTTTTAGCTCCATTTTTAATTAGGTGTTCAACAAGTTCTAAATCTTCATTAGCGGTAGCACAAAGTAATGGGGTAAAGCCATCTATATCTTCGGCATTAGGGTCAGCCCCCCAAGCTAAAAGTTCAATAGCAGTTTCAAAAGAATCGTTTTCAATTGCGGCATGAAGCGGGGTATAATTTTTAGCATTTTTTGCGTTTACTTTTCCTCCATAATCTGCAATAAAAGGAATTAATTCACGAGCATTACTTTCACCACACAAATGCAGTGCAGTATATCCATAAATGGTTTCAGCATTTAAATCAATACCTCTTTTTGCGAGTTTATAAACAACATCTGCAAAATCTTGAATTCTATCATAAGGAACTTCGTGCTCAACTCCATCGATTATTTCAAAATAGCTGATACTAGAGCTCCATTTTTTACCATATCTACAGATATAGTGCAATGCATTTTGTCCTTCGTAGTCAGTATGATTAATATTAGCGCCATTATCTAATAAGAATTCTATAGTTTTCATATTAGCGCTAATGCAAGCCCCAATAAATGCATTTGTATTGATACTATTACCTTTATTTATATCAGCACCATTGTCTAAAAGTAATTGTATAGCTTCAATATTGCCTTTACGAGCAGCAGTTTCTATAGGTGTATATGCTAAATCGTTTTGGTTGTTCAAATTTACATCAGCTCCATTTTCAATGAGCATTTTCATTGCATCTAGATTATTTAATTCAGCTGCTAATGCAAGGGGAGTTTGACCAAATTCTAAAAATTGATTTACATTAAATTTTCCAGATTTAATACCTTCTTCAAGTACTTCAAAATCATTATAAGTGATCGATGTTTTCATAAAAGTATGCAGTTAATAATTTTTTAGCAAGGATATAAAAGACCTCAAAATGAGAAAAAATTTTAGGTGAATTTTAAGATGAATAAACTGATATAGAATCTTTTTAAGATTTTATTAAAACTATAACTTCAAATCAGCAATAGTAAAAACCTTTTCTAGTTGTTTATCATTAAAATTCTTAGGTAGTATATTCATGAATGCATTTCTAATTGCGCAAAGTAGTGGATTTTGTAAGTGCGAAACAACTCCAATCTTCCAGCTAGTATTTACGATAAAATGCGCTTTTTTCATTCTAATTTTTTGATACTTTTTAAAAGCTTCAGAAGGCTCTAAACCTTTGGCCAAAAGTTCGCTAATAACGTAGGCATCTTCAACGGCCTGGCATGCACCTTGTCCCATATTTGGAGTAGTGGCATGTGCAGCATCACCCATTATACATGCGTTATCTTGATACCAAGTTTGTATAGGTGCTAAGTCTATAATATCATTGAATATGATATTATTCGTTTCTGTATTTTGTATTAAATCTTTTACTATAGGGTGGTAATCAATAAAAAAATCTTTAACTTCATTATTATTCTTTAACATATACTCCATAACTACTGCATACCAATACACCTGTTTCCCATTAATTTTCACAAATCCAAAACGGGTTCCTTGTCCCCATAATTCATATGCTTCGTGATTGAATTTTTCAAGAGTATCCAATTCACATACTCCTCTCCAACAACGTTGTTGGGTATCGCGTAATTTTAAGTCTCCAAATAATTCAGTTCTAACTTTAGAGCGTATTCCATCCGCACCAATTAATATAGGAGTTTCAACTTTAGAAGTATCATTAAAATGTAAAGTATAGTTATCCTTTTGCTCTATTTTATTTAATCTTTTTCCCAGAAATATATTTTCCCAACCAAGTTCATTTGCTAAAATGTTTTGCAAATCGGCTCTATGAATGGCTACATTAAAAACTCCATATTTCTTTTCGAAAGATGTAAGATTGGAGGTAGAAATAGATTTTAACTGAGAATTGGTGATACATATACTAGAAATTTTCTTTCCAGCATTTTCAATTTTAGTTCGTATCCCTAGTTTATCAAATATTTGCATGGCATTATTAGCCATTACAATTCCAGCTCCTAAAGGTTTAATTTCCTTTGCACTTTCGTAAACTGATACCTTAAACCCTTTCTTTTTAAGAGCTAATGCCGTTGTTAATCCCCCTATACCTGCACCAATAATTGCTATTTCTTTATGTTTCATGATTTTAGAAATGAGGGAGCAAAGGTAAAAAGGGTATAGGTTTAAAAACGTTCACTTAAGTTAATAAATTAAGCTTGTATTAGCCTTTTTCTGATTCTGCTTAATGACTGCGGAGTAATACCTAAATAAGTTGAAATATGTTTTTGGGGGATATTATGTATGATTTTAGGAGCCTTTTTAATAAGATTAAGATAACGTTGTTCTGGGGTTAAAAAGTAGAGTTCGTCTATTCTATTTTTTGCATTAATAAAGGCCTTATCAGAGACAAATTTTCCGAAGGCTAGCCAAAAAGGATCCGAATTGAGAAGTTGGTCAAAATCTTTTTTATTGAAATATAAAACTGCAGAGGGTAAGAGAAATTGAATATGTGCTTTAGATATTTCTCCCGTTAAGAAGCTGGCATAATCTCCAATAGCATCACCTTCCACTTGGAGAAGGTAATTTAAATCTTCTCCGTTCTCATCCACGAAATATACGCGAGCAGCGCCATGTAAAAGGATCCCTAAATAATCGAATGGATGCTCATAATGATATATAATTTCATTCTTAGAATGAAGTTTAAACTCACAAATAGAGAGAAATTCCTTAATTCTATACTCAGGCAGATTAATAATTGCTTGCAGTTTGCTTTCTATTTGTTGAGCTGTCCAAACTAATTTAGAATTGCGAGGCATATTAATTGGTTAATTATGCTGTAAATATAGTAGAAAGAAAGGACTTAGGAAGATGTGTGATTCCCTTTTATACGGATAATTTCTTTACAACTTTAAGATTATTTTTCATCTGATTGTTCTCTATTTTTATTGGTTGGATTAGGTTTTATATTTTCTACTTCATTTTTCCCTTGGAGCTTAATCAGGGTATTAAGTAATTCATTAGTTTCTTTTTGTTGTTTAACGATAGTATTGATTTTGTAGTACCAACAAAAGACTTCTCTAAGAATTAAAAATAGAACGATAGTGATTAAAAGCGTTATGACAGGTTGTTCAGAAAAAAAGTCTTGCATATGGTAGATAAATTAAAGATTAGAATGAATAAATAGGAGAGAGATCCTATTTTCTACTATTTATGATTCGTTTACCTTGCTTATTAATGAAATACCAATAATCGCTTTGCCAGATGAAGTGGTCTTCACTAGGGATTTTGGTACAGTTAACGGCTACTTTGGCCGATTCACCTTTGAAAGGGTAGGCGCATCTAAATTGAGGCGGAATTACAACCATGCCGGTTTTATAGTCGGCATAACCAATAAGTTCATCAATGATTATACGAAAAAGTCCTTCAGAAGGGTAGTCCGGACCATTATCGTACACGAAAATTTGATATAATGGGAAATCGTTTTTATCAATGGCAATCCAACCTTGCAGCGAATCTAAAACTGTGGCGTAATTATGTAAAGTATCCGTATAGCAAAAAGCGTATTTATCAGGAATCACTAATTC
>DATCKI010000058.1:0-2530 GCA_036562365.1 Bacteroidia bacterium
CATCAAATGAGGCAGGATAAGTTTCCGAAGTACCATAATAATTACCAGCAGCACAAACAATAATCACATCTCTATCGTGCGCATATTTAATAACAGAATAAACACTGGCAATCATATAAGGAGCATTAAAACCCCAACTCAGATTAATTACTCTTGCCCCTGCATCAACGGCATATACCACACCCAATAAGCGCTCCAACGCATCATCTCCAACCACTGACATTATCTTAACGCCACCAGCAATAGAGGCAATTCCTATTCCATTATTATTCGTTGCACCCACCAATCCAGACATATGCGTACCATGGTTATTACCAACAGAATTAGGAAGAACATTACTAGAATTTAAATGCGGATGAAAACCATTAATATCATCTACATAGCCATTATTATCATCATCAATACCGTTATTGGGAATTTCATCGTGATTAATCCAAATTCCATCTTTCAAATCTTCATGCTTAATAAACGTTCCTCCATCCACTACAGCAACCACAATATTAGAATCGCCTTGCACCTGATCCCAAGCATTGATAGCATTAATATTGTATAAATACCATTGTCCGTTAGTAGTATCAGTATTGGGTCCCAGGTCGTTTGGAATAAAAAAATCGTGTAAAACAGGAACATGTTCTGCATATTCTAAGAGTGGGCTACGATTTAATTTTGCGATAAGTTCATCTATCCTGTTTAGTTCAGAAAATTCAATTAAATAAATAGTACGAAGCGATTTATCTTTTGCTCGATAAAAAGGCTTAGAAACAGAATAAATTCCAAATTGAGCTACAGTATTTTCGTCTAAGAAGTAAACATCTTTGATATTTACTTTAGCGTCGATAGCAGGAATTTCATTTTGAAGGATTTCAGTACGAACAAAGATTTTGCCGTCTTCAAATTCTTTAATAGGAGATTGAGAAAAAGAGCAGAATGAATTATACGATACAAAAATAAAAAGGAGTACGACGTGTAATAATTTCATATGTTTGGTAGTTTAGTAATCATAAAATTACAACTGCCTAACCTTAAAAAAAATGACAAATTATAGCATTCATCGGAAAGTGGAGTGGAGATTTAATAGAAGGATATATAAAAATGAAAAAAGCTCCCCCGAGGAGAGCTTTAAACTTTTTTAAACTATTAAATAGTGGTTAAGTGAAATAGAAACAACAATTTATCGTGCTATAATTAACTCTTTCACGGCATATAGCCCAGATTGGGAATTTAGTTTTACAAAATAGATTCCGGGTGCTAAATGCGAAATGGCTATAGAAGCATTCGATTTGTTCTTGACATTCTCTGCATAAACCTCAGCACCTAGAATATTACTAATTGTAATCTTATCCATTAATGGATAATCCCAGTTAAGAGTTACATAATCTGAGCTTGGATTGGGATATAGATTTACATCTATACTTAAATTAGAAAATGATTCATTACCCGTAGTTATAAAAATAGAATTCGATTTTGACACACACCCTAATGAATTGGTTGTTACGGCATAATATTCTCCATTTGCAACTAGCGGGTATTCATTTGTATTATATCCATTAAGAATAAACCCATTTCTATACCATTTATAAGAGAGCGAATCGGGATATGCTTTCAGAACATTATCCGATTTAATGATATAGATTGGCGTTTTAGGAAGAACTTCAATATTTAAAGAATTTATAGTACTACTACCAGCCATACCATTTGCTGTCATACTTACATTAAAAACACCCATACTATAATACGTAACTTCTGGGTTGTATAAGGTAGAGCTTAGTGGACTTCCCCCTTCGAATAACCAATTTACACTTTCGGTAGTATTTATTGGACTCAAATTATAAAACTTCACTTTTTCATCTTGACAAATAACCGTTTTATCAGAAGTATAAACTGCAGTTGGAATATTAAAATCGTCAGCCTGACATTTTCCTCTTAACACAATATTGTCGATATAAAGAGAATTCCCATTATTGCATTTATTTTCAATCTTAAATTTAAAAACAGGAGCTCCATCATACGCACTTAAATCGACAGTATTACAAGCAGCAGTATTTTGAGTTTCGCACCATTCACTTGGAATATATATATAAAACTCTTCACTCATATTTACGGTTGCAAAATTTCCTGTTCCATCTTCTGCATAAGTTTGAACCAAATCCCAATTCAAACCATTATCAGTAGATACATAAATAAATAAAGAATCACTTTTCTGGCCATCATAGGCATAGGCATGATTAAAATCGAGATAGATATCACTATAAATAGAAAGATCCAGATTAGGAGACACGATGGCATCTACAGTATTGATCAAATTAGAACTTGCTTTATTTTTAATGACCGCACTTCTCACCCCACTACTATCACCATTTACAAATTGAACAGCCCACGTATGATTCATATCGGGGTTGTGAATACTAACTTTAGGCGTTTTCTCAAAATCTTCTTTAAAAATTATTTGTTCGTTAGGTACACCAACATTTACAAAATTCTGAAGTAGTATAGTATCTGCACCAAAATTATTTGAGGCTATTAATTGCAC
>DATCKI010000075.1:0-12054 GCA_036562365.1 Bacteroidia bacterium
GCTACCTTGTGTATAATTAAAGTTATTTACGCGTGCCGAATTCGAAGAATTTGAACCTGCATTAAACTTAGCCCAAGTAATCGAGTTATCAGGATTGGTCAATAACCAACCATTTGGCACAAATGAGCCTTCGAAACCTTCAGTAATAGGTAATGAAACAGGAGTTGTATTTAAAATTTGGAATGAAGTAGATATTGAATCATTAGCTTGGTTTAAGTCTATACCTCCATTTGGGCTTTCGACTTTAGCACGGAAAGTATGTGTACCTGCACTAACTGTTACTGCGGCAAAACTTACATTAGCCGTTGCACCCGTTGCTAAATTACCCGTCCAGTTTTGAGTTACCCAAGCACCATTATCTATTCTATAACTTACAGTTGCGCTGGTTAAAGCATTGGTACCACTATTTTGTATTTTAACAACAGGGGTAATGGAGGTATTACAGCTAACGGTAGTTGGACTAACAACAGATTCTAATTTAGCGTCTAAAGTTACAGTAACTAAATAAGGGTCATAACCATCTATAGCCGTTTGTCCGCTGCCAGTTGGGTCTAACCATTCTCTTAAACGGCTTGCAGTACTGCTACCAGCAGGATTCCAAGAATTATATATACGGCCGTAATAATCTGGACCCGTTTGGTTACTACAAGATGCTTGTCCACCCCATAATTGACCAATAATTCGTTTATTTTGATCGAATAAAGGTGAACCAGATGACCCTTGCTCTGTAGTTGTATTTCTATCCCAAACCACTCTCCAAGATGAATTTGCTTCGCTTGAACCCATAGCTTGCACGGCAGTTGCAGGATTATCGTCGAAAGAAATTTTCTTAATATCTCCACTTGGGTGATGAATACTTACAGTTGACGTTGGAGCTGTATTCGAACGGTTCCAACCGCTGAAATATGGATTATAACTTTGAGGGACTGTACCATTTGATAAACCTCCAGTAATTTCAACTAAGCAAAAATCAGACGGAGTTCTTTTCGCTCTTAAAATAGCACCATTCAAACTTTGGTAAGTTGGACTTGAACCTGGATTGGCACAAGTTGCAGATTGCCAATTAAAGCGGAAGAACCAAGAAACATTAGATCCCGGAGTACTATTTCCAGAACAGTGATTCGCTGTTAAAACATAAGGTTTACCATCATTGGCAGTATTATTAATTAATGCTCCAGAACAGAATCCTGAACCAGCATTAGAAGTAGAAGCAAGCATAACCGCAGAGCGAATTTGATCTCCCCAACCTTGCGCATCGCTACAAGCAACGTTCATGTTACAAGAACCAGATTGGCCGAAAGCTTTTTCATTAAATTCTGCCGCTGTTCTATAACCATGAACTACTTTATCTATATGAACATTTCCAGGATTATTGATATTTTCAGGACTCACATAATATTCTACTATAATGGTAGAACCTGGCACTAATTCAGTGAAAAGTTCACCTTCGTAAATCCATTTATCTGTGTAAGCTCCTAAAATAAAAGACTTATCAGGATTGTACACAAATAATTGATTACCATTAGGAATAACCGTTTTCGTAAATAGTAAATTTACAGTTAGAGCTTGTTCGCAAGTAATTTTCAATTGCCAAATGCGACCATTATCTCCAAGATTAATCCAACGACCAGAGTTATTAAAATCTAGGTCAGTGTTATTGTTGTAACCATATCTCCAAGGAGCAATTCCTTTACCATCGACCTCGGCATCTTCTGCACGCAGGGCGTCAATGTCTGGACTAGAGAAATAAACTTGGGGAATTGATTTAAGGTCTTCAGCAACTTTAAATCCAATAGGAGTACCTCCATTACCATGAATTTGAGCATAGCTAAAGATTCTTGTAAGAATAAGAGAGGCCAATAAAATTAGTACAGATTTTTTCATCAGCTTGAGTTTAAGTTTGTATTTCAAACCTAAATCAAATTGATTTAAAAACCAATACCATATAAATAATTTTAAAGCTTTTTACCTTTTTTAATGATTATCGATACCTAACTTCTCACCAATAAGGTAATTATTTCGCTCCGAAGAATTTCGATTAATTAATTCACCTAAAAATCCGGCAACAAAAAGTTGAGTTCCTAGCACCATAGATAATAATGCAAAATAGAACAAAGGTCTTTCTGTCATTTTATAAGCTTCCCAAACAAATTTAGCTACGGCCAAATAAACCCCAATGCTAAATCCAACAATAAAAAGTAAAGTACCCAAAGCACCAAAGAAGTGCATAGGTTTTTTACCAAAGCGAGAAAGGAAAGTTATAGAAATTAAGTCCAAAAATCCATTAACAAATCTATCCATTCCGAATTTAGAAACCCCGAATTTACGAGCTCTATGCTCCACTACCTTCTCTCCTATTTTAGAGAATCCTGCATTTTTAGCTAAAACAGGGATATAGCGATGCATTTCACCAAAAACTTCAATGCTTTTTACCACTTCGCGTTTGTACGACTTCAAACCACAATTCATATCATGCAGTTTTACTCCCGACACCCATCCGGTAGCGGCATTATAGAGTTTAGATGGTAAATTTTTAGTTAGTGCATTATCGTAGCGTTTCTTTTTCCAACCAGAAACTAGATCAAAATCATCTTCCACAATCATTTTGTAGAGTTCTGGAATTTCGTCTGGACTATCTTGGAGGTCGGCATCCATAGTAATAACCACATTTCCTAAGGCAGCATCGAAGCCCACATAAAGAGCGGCCGACTTACCATAATTGCGTTTAAAGCGTATAGCTTTAACTTGTGGATATTGAGCACGAAGCGACTGAACAACAGACCAGGAATTATCTTTAGAACCATCGTCCACCATTATAACCTCGTAAGAGAAGTTATTTTTTTGCATCACAGAATCGATCCAAGAAACTAATTCTGGCAAAGATTCTTCCTCATTAAAAAGAGGAACAACAACAGAAATTTGTGGAGTGGTATTATTGGTTATCATTTTTTACAAATGGTTTCTTATAGATAAACGCTGCTAAGATAGAGAACGGAATAGCGAAATAAAAATACTTATTTATTTCTCCAAATACAACTCTATACCCACCAAAACCTACTTTTTTATCTTGCTCAATAGCAGCTTTTAGTTGTTCGATATTTGCAATATTTTGGCCTTGACTATTTCTTTCTAAGAAAGCAATTAATCGTTCTTGTTCAGCATAATATTGGTCGGGGATATCGCTAGCTAAAACTTTCATAAATACAAAAAGCAACATACCTTTAAGCAAGCCCGTAAGAATACCAGTAGTAATACCGTCGAAAAAAGCTCGAGAGAAAGGGTACCCATTTTCAGGCAAAGCCGCTTTAGCATTAGCTTTAATACTCAAAAAAACAATTAAGATAGGTATCCAAAACTCGCTAAAAGTGGCAACACCCAAAGGAGAAAATCCGAACAAATAAATTAATACAGCCCACGCAAAGGCAACTAAGCCAGCAATACTTCCGTAGTTGAATAAAATCTTATAGCGTCCCGACATGAATAATTTTCGTGATTTTCACAAAGGTAAATTTTTAAGTGAAAACTACTAAGGTCCGAAAAAATATAATGAAAGTAAAAGCAAAGAAAATAACATTTTTAACGCATTTTTAATGCAATTTAACCCTGAGTTAAATACCAAAAAAATGAAAATGGTGTTATTTTTGGGGATAGTAAAATAAAAGTAGGAATATGAAAAAGACATTATCGTTAGTATTTGCTGGATTAATAGGAGGAGCTGCTTCGTTGGGAGCATTAATAGTTTATAGTGATTACCAGCAAAAAGACGTAGAAATAGTTCGAGAAGCTACTCCAGTTTTACAAGTAAATCAACCATTTGTATCGAATGCCTCAGGTGTTGATTTTACAAAAGCCTCAGAAAGTACGGTAAATTCAGTAGTTCACATTCAAACAAAAATAAATGGACGTGGTTCCGATTTTGGGTCATTTCACGAATTCTTCTTTGGCAATCCATTCGGAAGAAGTCGCCCACAAATTGGTTCAGGTAGCGGAGTTATTATTTCGCAAGATGGTTACATAGTAACTAATAACCACGTAATTGAAGGTGCACAAGAAATAGAAGTTACCTTAAACGACCGTAGAAATTATTCTGCCAAAGTGATTGGAACAGATCCAAGTACCGACTTAGCATTAATTCAGATAGATGAGCGCAAATTACCGTATATAGAATTTGCAAACTCAGATAATGTTAAAGTTGGAGAATGGGTATTAGCGGTTGGTAATCCATTTAACTTAAACTCAACCGTTACAGCAGGAATAGTAAGTGCAAAATCTCGAAAAATTGATATCATACATAAAGATTTAGCAATAGAATCGTTCATCCAAACCGACGCTGCCGTAAATCCTGGAAACAGTGGAGGTGCTTTGGTAAACATCAATGGAGAATTAGTTGGTATTAATTCGGCTATTGCTTCTAATACAGGTTCATATACAGGATATTCATTTGCGATTCCGTCCAATTTAGTAAAGAAAGTCATAAACGATTTAGCACAATTCGGGCAAGTACAAAGAGCCTTTTTAGGAGTAAGTATTAGAGATATAGACTCAAAATTGGCAAAAGAAAAAGGATTAAGTCAGCTTAATGGAGTATATGTGAACAGCATAACATACGGAGGTGCAGCAGAAGCAGGAGGAATATTAGCCGGAGATATAATTTTAAAGGTAAATGACCGTTTAACCAATACAGTATCTGAGCTTCAGGAGCAAGTGGGCATGTATAGACCGGGCGATAAAGTGAATATTTTAGTAAAAAGAGGCAGTAAAGAGGTCAATTTGTCAGTTGAATTAAAAGGAGATAATGGTTCGAAGAGATCCTTAGCGCAAAGAGAAGCAGCAATGACAAGCTTAGGTGCTGAATTTGAGCCAGTAGAAAACGAGAAAGGAATTAAAAAAGGGTTAAAAGTGATTAAGGTTGGTCCGGGTAAATTTAAGTCGATAGGAATAAAAGAAGGTTTTATCATACTATCTGTAAACAGTAAAGAGGTTGGAGATTTGAATGATTTAGAGAAAGCGATGATGGAGTCGGATGGTAATACAGTGATAGAAGGAGTATATCCGAACGGTATGCGAGCATATTACGCTTTTGGCATGTAATTTGTGGGTAAAATAAAAAGAAAAAAGTTTGTATTTTTTAGCTAAAGTACTTGACAAAGAGTAAAAGTGGGTGTATCTTTGCACTCTATTTCGGTGGATAAAACCACAAATAGTAAACAGAAACAAAATTCATACAAATAATGAGGCAATTAAAAATCACCAAATCCATTACCAACAGGGAAAGTCGTTCATTAGACAAGTACTTGCAGGAAATTGGAAAAGAAGAACTTATTACAGCGGAGGAAGAAGTAGAATTAGCCCGCAGAATTAAACAGGGTGATTTAGTAGCTTTAGAGAAATTAACGAAGGCGAATTTACGTTTCGTAGTCTCAGTTGCCAAGCAGTATCAAAATCAAGGTTTAAGTTTACCAGACTTAATTAACGAGGGTAATTTAGGATTGATTAAGGCTGCACAACGTTTCGATGAGACACGTGGTTTCAAATTCATTTCTTATGCAGTTTGGTGGATTCGTCAGTCAATTTTATCAGCTATCGCAGAACACAGTCGTATCGTTCGTTTACCATTGAACCAAGTAGGTTCATTGAATAAATTGAACAAGGCTTTCTCAAAATTAGAGCAAGAGTTCGAACGTGAGCCAACAGAAGAAGAATTAGCACAAATGATGGACATTCCTGAAGATAAAATCAAGGATAGCATCATGATAGCAGGCCGTCACGTTTCAATGGATGCTCCATTAATTTCAGGAGAAGAAAGTACGTTGTACGACGTAATGGTGAACACTGATTCACCACGTGCCGATGTAGATCTTTTAAAAGAAAGTTTACAACAAGAAATTGAGCGTACCTTAGATTCGTTAAGTGAGCGTGAAAAAGAAATTATTAAGTTGTACTTTGGAATTGGCATGAATCATGGTTTAACCATAGATGAGATTGGCGAAAAATTCGATTTAACGCGTGAACGTGTAAGGCAAATTAAAGAGAAGGCTCTTAAGAGACTTCGTCAAAGTTCGCGTAGCAAATTGCTTCGCTACTATTTAGGCTAAAAACTTTCGTAAATAGGAGGCTTGGTGACCCCAAGCCTCTTTTTTCTTTTCAGTCGGTAAACTAATTACACATTAATATATATCTATGAGCACATCACAAGCAACCCCAAAAAAAGGAGTTGAGACTTTTGAGTCGGAATTGAAAACATGGCTTGATTATGAGAAAGCCGCGGTGAAATTTGTTAAACACATTTCGGAGTTGTACTACGACAAAGGTGTAGAAACTGTAATTTTCCGTAAACCTCTTATTGACCAAAGCGCTACTGAGGTAATTAATCACCACAGCTACGCTCGTAATGTTTCGCAAAAACCAAACATTACTATTTACGATTCGCTTGCGATTGCTGAAGCTATGAGCGCTATGAACCTTGCGCCGTCTCGTATCGATATCGGTAAATTATTGGTTGAATGGGATAACGAAAATGCTAATTTTGCTTCTATCGTCGATTTCTTAAACAACAAAATTGGTCACTTAACTCAAGAAAAAAATGAAGGCACTTCCCCTAAAGATGTTATCCTCTACGGTTTCGGTCGTATCGGTCGCCTTTTAGCTCGCGAATTAGTGGCTCAAGCTGGTAACGGACGCCAATTACGCCTTCGCGCAATAGTTGTTCGTGGATATAAAGAAAATGATATTTATAAACGTGCTGATCTTTTACGTAACGACTCTATACATGGTCATTTCGCTGGTACTATTACCGAAGATCCTGCTAATAACGCCTTAATTATTAATGGGCATACCGTTTACTTAATTAATGCTGATAAACCTTCTGATATCGATTATACTGCTTATGGTATCGATAACGCTTTGCTGATTGATAATACCGGCGTTTGGAGAGATAGAGAAGGATTAAGTCAACACCTACTTGCTAAAGGAGTTGATAAAGTTTTATTAACCGCACCTGGCAAAGGGGAAATTCCTAATATCGTTTATGGCGTTAACCAAAATGAATTCGACGTTGATAACGAAAAAATTTGGAGTGCTGCTTCTTGTACTACCAACGCAATAGTACCAGTTATTAAAGTAGTTGAGGAAAAATTAGGTATAGAAAGTGGACATATTGAAACTGTTCACGCTTATACTAACGACCAAAACTTGCTTGATAACTACCATAAAGGTTCTCGTCGTGGCCGCTCTGCCGCTTTAAATATGGTTATTACCGAAACCGGTGCTGCTAAAGCTGTATTTAAGGTATTCCCTAACTTAAAAGGTAGATTAACTGGTAATGCCGTTCGCGTACCTACTCCTGATGGCTCTTTGGCTATCTTAATTTTACGCCTTAAAAATAAAACCGATAAAGAAACCATCAATAATATGATGCGCCAAGAAGCTTTATTCGGTGAATTAGTAGAGCAAATTCAATATGCATATAGCAACGAATTAGTAAGCTCTGATATCGTTGGAAACTCTTGTGCAGTAGTATTCGACTCTCAAGCTACTATCGTAAGCGAAGATGGCTTAACCGCTACTCTCTACGCTTGGTACGATAACGAATACGGTTACACTCGTCAAGTAGTTCGCTTAGCTAAACACTTAGCTAAAGTTCGTAGAGCTACTTACTATTAATAAATAGACAACTCTTTTTTAATACTCCCCCAACATCTGCTGGGGGATTTTTTTTATTAAAATTTAAACAACTACTAATCAAATAGTTCAAACTAAAACTAAATTTTCAAATAGGCTAGAACCCTTGAATTTATTAGTTTAGCGCAAAATATAATCACATGAAAAAACTATTACAATTTCTTTCTGCTGCCATGTTAATTCCAACTATGGCATATTCACAATGTACACCTATCTTTCAAGAAACATTCGAAGAATTAAACCCGAATTGGACTTTAAGCGGGGCTTATAGCCAAACATTAAACACCTCAGACCCATACAGAGGTCTTAGTTCTCTACAATTACAAGGAGGAAATGGAACTCATACAGATGCATTAGTTCAAACATTAGCGAATGCGGTTACACCTAACAGAATTTCTTGGGCAATTAAACCGAATGGTGCAGGAACTATCAATAATATTAAATTTTATAATGCTTCGAATTCAGAGGTATTACATTCATATTTTTCAGGCTCTGCAGGAAAATTATTTATTGGTTCACACCAATTTAATGTTACAATAGGCGTGTGGAATAAAATAGAACTTAGAAACATTAACTATACATATGGAACGTTTGATGTTTATATTAATAACGTCTTAGAAGGGTCAACAATTAGCATACCTGACCTTATTGGGAATAGCATTAAAAAGGTTTCACTTTACAATTTATCTTCAGGTATTGCACATTGGGATAATATAGTATTAGGCGACGAGGTTATTACATTAACAGGTATTGTTACAGATCCTATTTGCCATGATGCTGCAGAAGGATCAATTTATGTAATTCGTGCAACTTCTAATTCTACGTATGTTGATTATAATTGGGCGCATGGAGCATCAGGAGATTACCTTATTAACTTAGCACCTGGAAACTACACTGTAACTGCAACTGAAATTGGGTCGGGTTGCACTGCAACTGCAAGCTTCACGATTGGAAACCCAGCTCAAATTACTGGTCCAACTCAAACTGCAACTGCTTGCGATAGCGTGGTTATTGGCTCTACAGTAATCAAAACCTCAGGTGCACACAATATTGTCTTTCCGGCTCATAACGACTGCGACTCAATCGTAACCTATAATGTTACTATCAATGAAAGTAAAACAGGCATCGCAGAAATAAATGCTTGTGGTGATTATACTTGGATTGACGGAATAACTTATAGCTCAAGTAATAATACAGCAACTATGAACTTAACTAGTTCAGGAAATTGTGACTCAATCGTAACTTTAAATTTAACTATTACAAATATTAGCTCAGGAGTTACCGTAAGCAACGGAACAATTACTGCAAACTACCAAGGAGGAACTTATCAATGGTTAAAATGCGAAGGAGCTAACAAAACTCCTATCCCTGGTGCTACAAATATTTCTTACTCTCCAAGCGAAACTGGAATGTATGCCGTTGAAATTACTCATAATGGATGCTCTAAAACATCTCTATGCTTCAGCGTTACGGCAAATCCAAACGGCGGTGGAAATAATACAAGCTTAGAGGTTATTGATGAAAATATCTTCTCAATTTACCCTAATCCTACTACAGGCTTAATTAGCATCTCTTCTACTTTAAGTACAAATGAGTACAGTATTTCTATCCTAAATTCAGTTGGTCAAAAAGTAATGGTTCCTGTACAAAATAACGGAGCTTCTTACCAAGTAGATTTAGGTTCATTTGCTGCAGGAATCTATTTTGTAGAAGTTAAAACCGCAAACGGAAAAAGCCTTAAGAAAATTGTAAAAAACTAATTTCTTAGATCTTATATTTTTTTTTAATCCCACTTATAGTGGGATTTTTTTTTGCCCTAATTTTAAAAACTAACTAGACTAACTAACCGTACTATTTAAAAGCACCAAGTAAAGCTTAAAAAATATCATATCTACAATGGGAAATTCACTGATTTAATCTCGAAAAATGTAGATTATAAAAAGTCACTCAAGGCTAAAATCTAATGTCAATTTTCTTCCATTTGATAAAAACTATTCACCATTTAGAAAATTAATCAACAGGGTATAAACTTAGAAATAGCTCCATTTCAAAAATATACGAAAAATTAACAATAAACTATAATTACACCCTTAGTAAATTAGGTAAATTGTTTGTTACTTTGCATACCTCAATTAAAAAAGGTCAATAGGAATCATAAGCAAATTAGAAAGATCCAGTATTGTCTTTTCCAGTATGGAAGGGCATACCACCATATTTACTCCCCCCAGAGTCTATTATAGATTTAAAGACCGCCGTAATTAATTATGGCGGTTTTTCTATAATAAGAAAACAGATTTTGTTAGAATTAGAAAAACAATTAAGTTTGTACTAATACAACCGAGCAAATAGCCACCCTTGCTATTATAATTTCATTAAAAAATTTCATGAAGTACAATACACAAAGACCATTACTGGTAATTTCCGAGTATGGCAGAAATATTCAACAAATGGTTGAGGAAGCAGTTATGATTGAAGATCGCGAGACTCGAAATCTAGCTGCTAAAACCATAATTAACCTGATGGCTACTGTTAGTCCAGGCGGAAAAGAAGAAGAAGACTTCTACCATAAATTATGGGATCACCTTCACATCATGGCTAAATTCGAACTTGATGTGGATAGTCCCTACCCAAAACCTGACGCAGAAATTCTAAAATTCAAGCCGAATAAACCAGCATATCCTCGCCGTAAAATGCGTTTTGCCCACTATGGTAATATCATAGAAAGCTTTATACGCTTTGCTTCAGCTCTTGAACCGGGAGAAGAAAAAGATCGCTATACCGAAATTATCGCTAATATGATGAAAAAGGCTTACTTAAATCATAATCGCGATTCGGTAAACGACGAAATGATTAAAGATCAATTGAAAGAATTATCAAAAGGTGAACTTCAATTTAAAGAAGGCCATAAATTAAGTAGTACCAACGAAATCCTTCATAAACAAAAACAACAAGTTGGTCATCAACAAAACAATAATAACCGCTTCAATAAGAATAAAAACAAGAATAATAAATTCAAGAAGAAAAAATATTAAGTTACGAGCCGCATCCATATGCGGCTTTTTTTATAACAAAATCTTAACAATCAACCTAGTTTAGCTCTTCTTATTGTAAATTTTTCTTAATTTATAATTTCTAAAAATTTCTAACGCTTTCACTCTTAACTAATACATTTTATCAATGAAAAACCTTAAGTACAACCTTTACTTTAAAGTAGCTACCATTATTATTATTACGCTACTCCTTTTAATTCCAACCGCTATGATCACGGGCTTAATTAATGAACGTGAACGTACCCAAGAAGATGCCATATTTGAAGTTAGCTCTAAATGGGCAAATGCTCAAACCATCACAGGCCCATTCTTATCTATTCCGTATTACAAATTCGTGAAAGAAAATTCGAATTCAAAAGATTCAAGTTACAAAATTACTAAGGTTAAAGACTATATCCATGTACTACCAGAAGAACTTACTGTAAATGGTGAAATCATTCCTGAAAAAAGAAATCGAGGTATATACGAAATCGTAGTTTATAACTCGAATATTAATATTAGTGGCTCCTTCATTCTTCCTAATTTTAAGTCGCTTGATATTACTCCTCAAAACATTCTTTTCGACCAAAGCGATTTAAATATTGGAATTAGCGATTTACGCGGACTTGAAAAATTGGTTACCGTAAATTGGAACGATGTAATTTACAACTTTAACTCTGGTCTAGCCCAAACCGACGTGGTTCAACGCGGAATATTTGCTGCTATTCCAATTAGTAATTCTGATTCTACACAATATAATTTCAAAATAAATCTAGAATTAAAAGGTAGTCAAAAAATTTACTTCTCCCCTATTGGTAAAACTACCGACGTTAAATTAACTTCTACGTGGAATTCGCCAAGTTACAACGGCTCATTCTTACCTGATGATAAAGATGACCTTAATGGTTTTAATGCACATTGGAATATTCTGCACTTAAATAGAGATTTCCCTCAAGCATGGACTGGCAACGATTATAGTGTTTCCAATTCTGATTTTGGGGTAGATCTTATTTTACCTGTCGATAATTACCAAAAAACATATAGAAGTATTAAATACGCTATACTCTTCATAGCTTTTACCTTCATCATTTTCTTCTTTATCGAAGTTATGAAGAAAGTATTTATACATCCTATTCAATATATTTTAGTTGGGTTTGCCTTAGTAATATTCTATACCTTACTACTTTCTATAGGCGAATATTTAAGCTTCAATATAGCATTCCTAATTTCAGCTATAGCAACTATTTTGCTCATTACAGCTTATGTAAAGACTATACTAAAATCTTTCTCATTAGCTATACTAATAGCTGGAATACTAACCATACTTTATGGCTTTATATTCATC
>DATCKI010000086.1:0-5125 GCA_036562365.1 Bacteroidia bacterium
AAAGCCTGCATTGAAAATCCTGCCTTCAATTTGCGTGCGGGAAACCCTGTTGCGCGAAAAGCCCGGAAACCGGTGGCATTGGAAATAGCCTTTTGCCCACGCCCAAACAAAAAAAAGCCCAACCGAAGTTGAGCTTAACTGTAAATCTTATGTAACAGCGTATTAGCGTAGTATTAATTTTTGTGTACTAACGGTAGTTCCCCCATTAACCATAGAGATTAAATAGATACCAGCAGGTTGAGAACTTAAATCGATACTGCTTGTACCTTGAGTACCGTTTAAAGGTTGTGAAATAATCGTACGACCTGTTAAATCGCGAACTACAACTTTAGAGTTTTTACTTAAACCTGTGCTGTAAAGAATATTTACTAATCCGCTAGAAGGGTTGGGAGAGAATGAGATTTTAGCTTCAGTAGCTTTTACTGCCTCAACTGAAGCAGTTTGAGCGTCGCCATACATTCTGATAGTAGCTAAAACATCGCCAGAACCAACTTCAACAACTGCAACTACATATTCAAACGATTCAGCTAAGTTTGCGCCAGCTGTAATGTTCATTATTAAGTCGTCAGCGGCAGTATCACCAGCATAAATATTATAAGAGAAATTAGCTGGTGGATTGTTAGGCCAACATTGAATTAAACAAAGTGATTTACTCCAATCAGCAGGTAAATCTAAAGACTGGATATTTAAGGTAATGTCTTTATCGTACTGACTAGTATTTACAATTTTAAAGTGAGTTCCAATTTCTTCGCCAGAAACTAATTGCCATGGTCTGAAGTTACCATTGGTAACATCGTTGCCATTCATATCTATAATTGCTATGCCTTGTGCACTACCTGCAAGCGCAATAAATGTGGCAAATAAAATTGTAAGTAAACTTTTTTTCATATCACTTGAACTAATATAATAGGTAAATATACAAATTCTGTTTGTATTAACATCATTAGCTAATATAATTTTAACAAAATCCTGCTTTCTTAAAATAATCTGTAGCTTTTTATTAATTTTAGTCTGTCCCCAAATTAATTGGAATTATGATAAATAAATACAGTCTGTTCACGACCCTTTTATGGCTTTATAGTTGTGGGTTATATGCTCAAGTTTATAAAACTGAAACACTTGAATTAGAAGATGTAAGAGATAAAATTTCGGAATTTGATAATGTCACTGATATTTGGAGCGATACGTGGGGGGGCATTTCAAAAGTGTATAATCCTTCTTTTAAACGTGTGAATGATATTTTGCATGTGGATTTAAAACTTTCATTCGACTTTGATAAAGCGTATATTTTTGGAGATGAGACTTTGAAAGTAAAAGCCTATAATTTACCGGTAGATTCGTTGATTTTAGATGCTAAGGGGATGTTGATTCATGAAGTAGCCTTGCTTCAGTCGAATACAAAAAAAGCTCTTAAATATTCGTATAATGCCTATCAGCTTAAGATAGCTTTGGATAAAAAATATTCGAGAGACGAGCAATATAGTATATACATTAAATATACAGCAAGACCGAATGAGTTAGCTGAAAATGCTCCGGAACTCGATCCGTATGAAAGAGGAGCATACTTTGTACTTCCAAGTAAATACTTTAAGAATAAACCTCTTCAGGTTTGGACGCAAGGCGAAACGGAAGACAATTCGGTATGGTTCCCGCTAATTGATAAGCCTAATGAGCGCTTTACGCATACTATTGCGTTGCGTGTGCCCGATTCGTTGCAGACCTTTTCGAATGGTGTGAAAAAATCGGCAACCCCACATCCCGATAAAACGCGTACCGATGTATGGAATATGACCCACGATAATGCCGCTTATCTTGTGGCATTTGTGGTTGGTAAATATGCGGTGGTGAAAGATAAATGGAATGGTAAAGAACTAGCCTACTACGTAGAACCAGCGTACGAAAAAAGTGCTAAGGATATTTTTGCTCATACACCTGAAATGCTCACTTTCTTTTCTAAGAAATTGGGCGTGCCATATCCGTATCAAGACTATAAGCAAGTGGTGGTGCGCGATTATGTATCGGGTGCAATGGAAAATACTGGCGCGGTAATCTTTGGAGAATTTGTGCAACATCATAGCGCCGATTTAAAATTCCATAGTAATGAGGGTATAGTGGCACATGAAATGTTTCACCATTGGTTTGGCAACTATGTAACGTGCGAATCATGGGCCAATTTGCCATTGAATGAATCATTTGCTAATTACAGCGAATACCTATGGTATGAATATAAATATGGGCGTTTCTATGCCGATGAAAAAGGATATGAAGAATATCTTCAATATATGGATGAGGCAGAGTCGAAATCGGAAAATTTAATTCGTTATAATTATACTGACCGACGTGATATGTTTGATAGCCACTCTTATGCAAAAGGAGGCCGTATTTTACACATGTTGCGTTATTATTTGGGCGATGAAACTTTCTTTAGAGGTTTGAATTTATACTTAACCCAAAACGCCAATAAAACAGTTGAAGTTCATAATTTACGTATGGCTTTTGAAGAGGTTTCGGGCGAAGATTTAAATTGGTTCTTTAATCAATGGTTCCTGGATAAAGGTCATCCCTCGCTTGATATTGATCATGAGTTTAATGGAAATAAACTTGAACTTAAGATTTATTCAATAACAAGTTTGAGCGATTACTCAAATTATAAATTGCCTTTTGCTATAGATTTTTATTTAGCCGACGGAAGAGTTGTACGTAAGCAGGTTGAATTGAATACTTATGATACAACTATGGTATTTGAATTCGATTCTGAAATTTTAAATGCGAATTTTGATGCTGAAAAAGTCTTATTGGCATCTATATACGAAAATAAACCAGATGCATGTTGGTTGCATCAATGGAAAAATGCGCCATTATTCTTAGATAAATACCTTGCCTTCAAGAAAATTAAAGACTTGGAAGGGTATAGAGAAGAGGTTTTTAGAGAAGCGTTGCAATCAAATTCTAAAAGGATAATATCAGAAGCTTTAGATTTCTATGAGGAACTTGAAATGAGCAAAAATGGAAGCTTCCAAGACCAGATAGAGGCTATATTGTTTAATCAAGACATGCATCATGAACTTAGAAATAAGGCATTACAGATTTCAATGAAAGTTTGGAACTCAAATGAAGCATTAAAACATATAATGACTTTAGTTGAAGATCCTGCTGAAGAAGTGGCTTTATTATCGTTGGGATATTTGTATTTGGTCGATTATAAATTGGCAAGAGATGTGTCTGCTCAAAAAGAAAAAAATGAGCATTCTACAGTAATAAGTGGTTTAGCAGAATTATATACGTATCATAAAGTAGAAGGGAAATTTGATTTCTTTAAAGAAAATGTAGATAAGCTGAATGATATAATGGACGAGTATTTGATGTTAAGTTATATGGGTAATTATGCTATTCAGTCGCAAAATTTAGAGTATATAAATTATATGGTGGGACTTTATGAAGAAGTTCTAAAAAGCGAATGCTACATGTATATGCGTATTGCAGCCTATAAAGGTTTATTTGGCATATCTGTTTATTTTAATGAAAGTAAAATGAAAGATGAAGGAGCTTATGTTATGGATATATTTAATAAGTACTATAACAATGAGAAGTCTTCTACCGTTAAAGAATATGTGGGATATTAAAACCAAAGCTTAATTGAACTGGAAGAACCTAAAATATTACATTGCATACATAGTTCCACTAGGAGCCTTTTTAGGCTTGTATTTTAAAGATTGGCATGTATGGTTGGTAGTAGGAGTAGCTTTTATAGTTCTGCCTATTTTAGAAGTACTTTTGCCTTTTAGCAAGGAAAATCCAACTCCAGAAGAGGAAGAGGTTCTGAAAAAGAATAAAATGTTTGATTATATTCTTTACCTACATGTCCCTCTAATTTATGCTTTGCTATTTTATTTTTTATACTTGGTTTATACCAATGCTTTCCCTAATACCATAAGTTTAATTGGTATGACATTCTCTATTGGGGTTTTATTGGGCGCTATGGGAATTAATATTGCACACGAATTAGGTCATAGACAAAATAAATTCGAAGTGTTTTTAGCCCAAGCTTTGCTCCTACCTAATCTGTATTTGCATTTTACCATTGAACATAATAGGGGGCATCATAAATATGTTTCCACTCCGCGCGACCCTGCCACAGCCCGTTTGAACGAAAGTTTATATGCTTTTTGGTTAAGATCTATACTAGGTCAATATTTTTCAGCTTGGAAATTAGAAGCTGAAAGACTGGAGTTAGAGGGTAAGAAATTTTGGTCACTAAACAACCAAATGATTCAATTTTTGATAGTAGAACTTGCTTACTTAAGTGTTATTTTTTTGTTATTTGATAGTAAAGCTATCATTTTTGCGTTAATTGTCTCATTAATAGGGGTTATGTTGTTGGAAACAGTGAATTATATTGAGCATTATGGGTTAACAAGGAAAGAGGTTTCGGAGGGTATATATGAGAGTGTAAAGCCCACACACTCATGGAATAGCAGTCATGAATTAGGTCGAATTATCCTCTTTGAATTGAGTAGGCACAGCGATCATCATTACAAGTCGACACGTAAATATCAGATTTTGAGGCATTTTGAAGATTCTCCTCAATTGCCTACCGGATACCCTGGAAGTATGATTTTAGCAGCAATTCCGCCACTTTGGTTCAAGATTATGAACAAGCGTGTTGAAGTGTTAAATGAATCTTAAGAAATTTAGTAGCTAGGTGTAGACTGTAAATGGTAATTTCATTTTTTTTATTTTTGTCGACATACGTTTTATATATACTAGATTGAAATTTGCAGCTATAGATATTGGGTCGAACGCCATCCGCTTATTATTTTATAATGTTTTTGAGCAAGATGGAGTCCCAACTTTTAGGAAGATATCGCTTACGAGGATGCCTGTGCGTTTAGGGGCAGATGTATTTACAGAGCAAGAGATTTCGGAAGATAAAATAGTAAAGTTATCTAAGACGATGACTGCATTTCGTAATCTGATAGAGGTGCACGAAGTGATATCGTATAAAGCTTATGCTACTTCGGCTATGCGCGAGGCTTTGAATGGGAAAGAGGTAATAGATCGAGTGTTTAAGGAGTCAGGAGTTAAGATACATATCATAGACGGAGAGACGGAAGCTAAGGTAATT
>DATCKI010000098.1:0-2664 GCA_036562365.1 Bacteroidia bacterium
GGAAATAATGGTTATAGAGGCAATAGGAACTCAGGTGCAGTGTACTAGAATAGAAGATTTTATAAAGCGCACGGCCTTTTCAAAAAAGAAAGGTATAGCAGTAGCGAGGTTTAAGTCGAGCGCAAAAGCCAAGAAAGCCTCATTGGCGGCAGAATTAGCTTTAAATTATTTAGGAGTTCCATATGATAATGCCTTTTTACCAGATGGTTCTGCGCTTTATTGTACTGAGTTGATACAATTAGTGTTTAGGAAGGTGGGATTGGGAAATGCAATAAAATCGAAGCCCATGACATTTAAAGACCCAGAAACAGGGAAAATTTTAGAAGCTTGGCAGAAATATTACGATGAATTGAATTTAAAAGTTCCGGAGGGATTGATGGGAACAAATCCAGGAAGATTATCCCTTTATCGTGGATTTAAATTTATTTATTGAAAATTTTAATAGCTTGATATAAATTTATATAGAGTATTTTGAAATTTGGATTTTTTTACCAACTTTGAAAGTACTAAATATAAATACCCATGAAAACTTTGACCAAAATCCTAGTGAGGAATAAACTCACTGTGTTTTTTTCAATTGCGATTTTGGTTGCATTCACATCTAGTAAATCTCTTCGTTTAGATTTAAAAAGTGCAGAGAAACCATATCATAGTTTTTTAGAGTTAGCGATATACGACGCTAGGTCTATTTTAGGCAATGGCGATTATTTTTTGACGAGTGAGAATTGTAAGGGGTGTCATGGTAAAGATATACTCTACAATGCAGCAAATATTGATCCACAAGGAAATGATGTAAATGTGTACGACGATTGGCAGGCAACTATGATGGCTTTGTCGTCGAAAGACCCTTTATGGAGGGCTAAAGTGAGTCATGAGATACATACATTTCCAGGTCATAGTTCTTCAATTCAAAATACTTGTACTTCTTGTCATGCTCCTATGGGGCATTTTACGGCATTTTTCAGAGGAGATAGTCCATATTTACTTAGCGACTTAGCGAATGATTCATTAGGTTTAGATGGAGTAAGTTGCGTGGCTTGTCATATGCAAGGCCCCGATGCAGGTTCGGCCTTTACAGGGCAAATTTCGTACGACACAACCCGACATATTTACGGGCCTTATACTTTTCCAGAAACGGGTCCTATGCAACTTTACACAGGTTACACACCCGAGTTTGGAGCTCATATGTCGACATCTAAAGTCTGCGCTTCGTGCCACACCTTAATTACAGATGTTTTAGATCAAGACGGAAATTATACCGGACAAAAATTCATAGAACAAGCGACCTATCATGAGTGGCAAAATTCAATATTTCACGCTAGCGATAGACATTGTCAATCGTGCCATATGCCTAGTATACGTGGGCCAGTTGTTATTGCCAATAACATTTTGAATTTGCCTGGGCGTTCCCCATTCAATCTGCATAAATTCGTAGGTGCAAATTCGTTTATGTTACAATTAATGAAAGCGAATAAGGCTGCACTAGATATTTATGCAGAGAATATAAATTTTGATAGTACCATAGCCAATACCATAGATTTATTAGAGAATAAGACCTTAATGGCACAATTAAATTTAGTGCAATGGTATGGAGATTCTATAGTAGATTTTAATGTAAAATTAAAGAATTTAGCTGGCCATAAATTCCCTTCGGGGTATCCTTCTCGACGTGCTTTTGTGCAGTTTGTGGTTACTAATACCCAAGGAGATACAGTGTTTATTTCTGGACTTTTAAATAATCAATTTGATTTAATACATCAGGATCCATTATATGAACCACATTATGATTTAATAGATTCAGAAGATAAAGTACAGATTTATGAAATGGTAATGACAGATGTGCTAGGTAATAGAACAACCTTACTTAAAGCCGCAGCCAATACAGTAAAGGATAATAGATTAGTACCAGAGGGCTTTTCGAATAGTTCATCTGTTTACGATACTGTTAAGATAGTAGGAATTGGGAGCGATTTAAATTTCAATAATGATGGGAATATAGGTTCTGGTACAGACCAAATTACCTATAGAATAAAAGTGCCTGAAGGGACAACTGCAATTAATGTATATACTAAAGTATATTATCAATCAGTTCCACCGTCGTGGGTAGAAGATATGTTTGAAATATTAACCCCTTCGATTCAATTATTTAAAGATATGTATATGGCGGCCAATAAGGCCCCTGTATTGGTAGCTTCAGATCAGTTATTGCAGGTACAAAGACCTGGAGTTTCGGTATTAGAATATTCAAAATCTAATCCAATTACTATATACCCAAATCCGAATTTAGACGGATTGATGAATATACGCAAAGAGAAAGGAATTGAAATTTATTCCATCGAAATTTATGATTCAAGCGGAAGGTTAATAGAAGCAATATCGAACCCAAGCGATGAGATATTGAAGATGCGAATTAATTCGAAGGCCGGACAGTATTTTATTCGCATACATACTAATTATGGAACATCTACCCAAAAAATAATCAAACTCAATTAATAAAAACATCCTATGAAAACACCTAGTACCCCAAAATGGATTTTAATGAGTATACTAAATTTGACGAGTATACCATTTATCTTTTCTCAAATCACCTTTAGCAATTCAAGTTCATTAGTACCATCAGTAATACATTCGGGGAATGCAATTACGGTTATGGATGTTGATGGA
>DATCKI010000103.1:0-3137 GCA_036562365.1 Bacteroidia bacterium
TATTTAGAAGGCATAAAATACATATTGGCTACTGATCCTAGCGATGAGATAAAAATAATGACCTTTACACAAGAGAGGGAGCCTAGTTTTTTAATGTTAAGCGAAGAAGAGAAGAAAAGAGCTATAAACAAGCATGATATAAACGAAGCACATTATATACTTACCGTATTTCGTTTTCACAGTCTAGAGAGTAATTTTACACCAGAATTTGATCAACTTTACTATGAAATACATAGAAATGGTGGCCCAATACTTAGAGTATGGAGAAAACGATAATCTCAGATATTTCTTTGGTTATTCCTTGTTATAATGAGGAATTCCGCCTGAATAAGGAGGAATTTATATCATTTAGTCAAGCCAATCCGCATGTTACACTATGTTTAGTGAACGATGGTAGTAAAGACAAGACCAAAGAAATCATAGAAGAATTACAAAGAGATTGTCATAATATCTACAGCTTACATATTTCAGAAAATGTTGGTAAGGCTGAGGCGGTACGCAGGGGCATTTTGCATATAAAAGAGCAGATACAAACTTCGTATATAGGTTATTTTGATGCGGATTTATCTACACCGCTCGATTTTGCGAATCAGTTGCAATTGATACTCGAAACAGAGCCCCAATTGTGGATGGTATTTGGAAGTCGGCAATTAGCGCCACAGGAAAAAATAAAGCGACGTAAACGCCGACATGCGGCCGGCCGTATAGTTTCCAAGTTGATTAATTTATCGTTAAACATACATTTCGCCGACACCCAATGCGGAGCGAAGTTGTTTCGTAGGAATACCATAGAGGCCTTATTTGAGGAGCCATTTGTTTCGACCTGGGTATTTGATGTAGAGTTAATTCATAGAATTAAGAAGATACATCCGCATACACAAATAGAGAGCTTAGTTAAAGAAATCCCGGTAAGCAGTTGGCACGACGTGGGCGAATCGAAGGTAAGCCCTTTTTACTTCTTTAAGCTCCTTCGCGAGTTAGGGAAGATAAGGTGGAGTTAGGGGGATACTTTAGAGAAATCAAGCTAAAGTGTTACACGTTCCACATACGTTGCCCCTTTATTATTTTCTATAAGCTTAACTGCATCTGAATTTAAAAATGTATGCATATAAGCATGATGAGTCGTAAGTACGGCATCTTGCAACTCTTGATTATCTTCTAATTCAACAATTTTTAATCCGGCTTCTTTACATTCTTTTCGAGAAATATGTCTAGAATGTGCTTTCTGAGTATTATGATCCGCAAAAATTTTAATAATAGAATTTACTAAACCATCATCCCCATCGCACATATTATATTTAAGCCAGCCAGAAACCATTTTTTCTGACCATTCAATAGCTTGTTTACAAGACAATAATAAAGTTGGATGGTATTTACCTATAATAGTCTGCCATAATAGGGCATTATTAGGGTTTAAACCTATATCTTTTTTAGCTTCTTCGAACTCTTGAAGAATGGCTTGACAAGCTAAACCACCTAGTTGAGGGTCTATTGGCCCTAAATTCGAATGTTTCCCCATTAAAATTTCTTTACTTGACAATGCTATCATTGTACCTGCCGACATAGAAATTTGTGGAATAATCACCCGAATATCTTTATCAAAAACTGAGTATAAATAATCTACTAAAGATTCTGTTGCAGCAATGTCGCCACCTGGTGTATGAAGTAATAAATCTAAACCTACAGACTTGTTCAATTCATTAATGGCAAGCATGAAGCCTAATTTATCTTTATCATTGATGAGTGAATCAAACGAATCTCGCTTCTGTAACCACCCTGAATAATATGCAATTGTATTTCTACCAGTAATATCTGATATTGACCTCAAATACTTATTTCTAATAGTATCTAAGGCTCGCTTATTACCAGCTTCGTGTTCACGAATAATTTCTTCAAGTACTCCACTCCAATTGGGCATAGAAACACTAATCTAACTTACTAGAAATCAACCCTTTTTCAACACTAGAACATAATGAAGGAACAGTTTTATATGCACTATTATACATTGATAGTTTTTTAAAATTATCTCCCTTTTGTGTCCATTCAAAAGGTTGATTTAATGAATTACGAGTGCTCACGATTCTATTATAATCTTTAACAATAGATTTATAGGATTGTGATTTTTTTTCTCTGCCTTTCATTTGAAATAATTTTAATGAAATTAAAAAATATCGATTATTTATTATATTCATTAACACATTTTCTAATTTTAGAGACGACTTCCCAACCACACAAAATTCTTTGACAAATAAGAACTTAACACACGATCCTAATACTTATAACTTAAACATACTTTTTAGCAAATGAAGAAAACTTGCCCCTTCTTTTAAGCTCCTTCGCGAGTTAGGGAAGATACGGTGGAGTTAGGGGGATTAATTGCGTTTCCTTCGTTTTTTAATTTTTTTGAACTCATACAAATGAGTCTCAGAAAGGCTAAGCCATTCAAGTACTAATTTTTTCTTATCTACGTAATTCAAAGTGAGAGTGTCATTCTTATTGTATAAATAACTAGCCCATCTTTTAAATAAAAACACGTTGAATCTATAGTTTTTATTTAGAGAAATAGCTTGAGAAAGTGTTCTAAAATAAAAATGAATAAAATACAAAGTATCCACATCATTTTTGAAAGATCTTACAATTCTAATTTTACCATTACTATCAGTAGTGCCTGTAAAAGTTCTAACTCCATTTTTATCTCTTAGCAGGCAACTGGTAGGGATTGGTAAATTGCTTTCAAACTCTACAGCAGTAATTTCAATAAAAATTGAATCTTGATTATCTGCAGGATACTCTTTAACTTCCATAAATGAATTTAGAGTATCCGTCCTAAATTTTAGAATTACCTGATTATCCTTAAGCTCATAAAATCCTAATCCAAAGTTAGAGCTTCCACAATTCACTTCCCTAAAAGAAAATGTTCTATCTAAATTAAAAGTAATACAAATACTTTCAAAGGTTACTTGATGACAATAGGTACCATTTAATTGTGCTCGCACCAGCACAGGGATAAAGATGAGAAGGAATATGAGATATGTAAAGGTTGGTGATTTAAACTTCATAATGTTTGGTTGATGGGTACTGTATTTTGAAAGGGATTTTTACAGGATTAGATATTGATCAAATACTTAGAACGTTTT
>DATCKI010000104.1:0-11032 GCA_036562365.1 Bacteroidia bacterium
TAGAAGTTTCCAAAAAGGAGAAAGTAATGCTTACTTAAAAGTTCATACTATTTTCACTGAGCCAGGATTTAACGTTGGCGTTGCTCGTGCTAATGCTTCTGTTAATATGAATATCCACGTTATGGTTGGTGGAAGTGAAGTCGCTCTTATCAGCATCGTTGGTGCTTATGGTTATACTTACGGTGGATTCGACTTCGATACTGGTACCCGTATCAGTGAAGCTTACGCTGTCGCTGGAAAATATTTAGGTAAATTCTTAGATAAAAAAGCAAAATAATTAAATCTTTTTTAGTTTTACGAGGGATGTGCTTAGGTACATCCCTTTTTTAATTTTGATTCGAACCTTTTTAATCTTATGATTAATAAATTTTTAACCTTTTCGACAGCTTTTGGGGTTGCTTTGTCTTGCTTTGCTCAAAACAACTCATCTATCTCTACTAAAACCAAAATATTACACCTCCCTAAACGTAAAGTTGAAGTTAAAATCCACTCGAATGGACCTGGCCCCACTTTCTTTAATATGCACGACGACGAAAATACTTCCACCATCGCTATGCTTCAAGTTTTAGCTGATAGTGGAGGAACTTATATCGAACTCGTTCACAATGGAAATAGAAATATTAGCTATAAAAGAGGAAAAAAAACTTTTGTCTTCGACCCCAATCGTATCTATACAGACGAGGGTATTAAAGCTACCCTTGAAACTAATGGAAAATACGACGATAAAGCCCTAAAAGAAGTACGAAAATTCGCTCAAAATTTACTTGATATTGTGCTAAAGGAATCTCCTAATTACATCTTTACTCTTCATAATAACACTCCCGATAATCTTACTGTATATTCTTTCGATAAAGGTCGTGAATACGAAAACGACGCCGATTATATTTATGCTGATACTACGCGCGACCACGACGATTTTATCCTAGTTACCCAGAGGGTAATGTATGATTATTTCACAGCCTGCAATCAGAATACCATACTTCAAAATCAAAATCCAACCAACGATGGTTCTCTATCCGTATGGGCTGCGCTTAACAATGTACCTTATTTAAATATTGAAGCAGAACACGGACATGTAGATCAACAAAAAGAAATGATTATTCTTACCTACCAAATGCTCAATCATCTTGTTTTTGGTAATTGGAATAAGAAAAAAACTAATACTCGTCTAAAAGTACAAGGTTTCTAGTTTTCACCCCATTCCTATTTATTTTTTGAGTTCTCTTTTTCATTAATGCGATAAAATCTTCATCACTTTTCCAGTAATTATTGATATTTACCGCATAACTGGCTAGTTTGTCGTATCGCTTATTCATTAGAAAAAAGAATACTTCCAAAAAACCTATGCCTTGGAACACGATGGCTTCATCATCGGCATAACGGTTTAAGTCTTTCATAAATTCCTTGGGATGCTCGGTCCAGTGCATTCCTGGCTTTAAATGGTGCGAAATATGATATCCGTCATTCCAACACTTATGGTTATATTTCACATTAACGCAAGTAATACTATTTTGAAAAGGATTTCCTGGGTCTTCGGCAGATACAAAGGCATGTTGAGTCCAATTACCTAACATCATAATAAATCTAGATATTAAAAATGGCAACATAAACACATGAAAAGTCGCCCAGAAATTAATAAAAGACAGCCCTATACAAAGCGCAAAAAAGAAGATTTCACCAGTAAGACATTTTTGAATTAGCTGTGGTCTATTTTTACGCTTAAAATAGCCTACCAAACGTACCATTCCGATAATCAAGAAATCTCCAAAATAGCGCATAAAATCCTTAAAGCTATCTCTTTGATATCCCATAGTTGAGCTTTCATCATCTTCTAAATTATTTTCTGGATGATGCATCCAAATATGGTGGCTATAATAAGTTAACGGAGTTTGACCAAAGAAAAGACCCACATACCAAGGCAAAATATGATTTAAATACCCCACATTTTTCTTGTAAAGAGTACGATGACTTGTACAATGAAGCATAAGCCCAAACGGACCTTTAAACACAAAATTATTCATGTAAAAATAAGCCAAAGCCAAAATAGCAAAGGCCCATGTTGGTAATTGAGGTATATATAAGCAAATTCCCACCGGAATCATTATCAACATGATTTTAATAGTGAGATATACAAAAGGCAAATCTCTTTTGTCGTTAATGAGTTTCAAAAAAAACTGGTCGCGTTTAGAAAAAGTTTGATTCGGATTGAACGTAGGATCAGTAATAGTTTTGAGAACTTGCATAAGGATTGGGCAATTTAAGTTTAAGTTACAATATACTTAAAACAAACCAATTATTAAAAATAATAACAAAATATTCAAGCACTTAATCGTTAAATTTAAATCAATCAAATTCCTAAAATCCAAGAAAATTTGTAGGTTCGTGCCGTGAAATCCCCTGCCCTACATATTACAAAACATGTTCGCATTAAAGGCGATAAGATTTTATTAAATGGGGAAATTGTATTTCAATCTGAGTCAATTAATCTAAGCGATTTTTTGGCTTCAGCTTATAGAAACACTGGGTTAAATTATCCTAAATACTTCAAAATGGACAATTTAGCCAAAGCAAGTATTCTTGCAGCTCACTATATTTTAAATGATATTGAACAAGAAATTCAAACTAAATCTGAAAGGATTTCCATTTGTTTAAGTAATTCTTCATCAAGCCTCGACACCGATTTAAAACACTTAAAAAGTGTAGAAGATCCTAGTAACTTTTTTCCATCACCTGCCGTCTTTGTGTATACTTTACCTAATATTGGTTTAGGCGAAATTTGCATTAAGTACAAAATTATGGGTGAAAATTGCTTTTATGTATTCGAAAAATTCAATGCAGCATTCTTAACGCAAAAAATACATATTAGCTTTGCGGATGAAAATACAGAGATGATGTTAGCTGGGTGGGTTGAATTATTTAAAAACGATATAGATATTTTACTTTTCCTTACCGAAAAATCGGAGAAAGGTTTACCTTTAGAAACAGAAATTATTGAAAATTTATATACCCAATTTTAAAATGAATAAGCCAGAACTCATAGAAACCTTAAAAGGTCAAATTATTGAACGCTTGAACTTAGAAGGAATGCAAACTTCGGATATCAATGAAAATGAACCTCTATTTGGAGAAGGTTTAGGCTTAGATAGTATTGATGCGTTAGAGTTAATCGTATTACTTGAAAAAGAGTACCAAATTAAAATTGAAGACCCTAAAGAGGGTAAAAAAATCTTCCATAGTGTCGACTCTTTAGCAGACTTTATTATTGCTCAAAAAGCTTAATGCCTGAAAAAATATACATAACCGGACTTGGAGCCATCTCTGCAATTGGCGACTCTGTAAACGAAAATCTACAGTCGTTATTGGCTGCTCGTTCTGGTATTTCTCATTTAGAATTTTTGAATTCGGCTCATAAAAATGAATTCCCTATCGGGGAAATCAAAAAAAGTGATGCTGATTTTTATCAATTATTAGGCATTCCTTCTACTGCAAAAATAAATCGTACTACCTTACTTGGAATGCAGGCCGTTAAAGAAGCCCTCGCTTCTTCTAACGCTCCTATCGACGCATTTAAAACAGCTCTAATCTCTTCAACTACCGTTGGTGGCATGACTCAAACCGAAAAGTATTTCTACGACTTTGATCATGACCTTAGTCTTTCAAGTTGGATAGATAAACTAGATTGCGGAGATAGTACCAGAGATATTGCAAACTATATCAATCATTCTGGCTTTTTAACTACAATTTCTACCGCTTGCTCTTCTGCAGCTAATGCCATAATTCTTGGAGCTAACCTAATTAAAATGGGAATTGTAGATCGTGCTATCTGTGGTGGAACCGATGCACTTTCTAAATTTACCATTAATGGGTTTAACTCTTTAATGCTTTTAGAACGTAATTTGTGTAAGCCTTTTGATGTTGATAGAAAAGGTCTAAATCTTGGCGAAGGAGCTGGTTTTATTGTGATTGAAAGCGAAAGAATTTATAACCCCAATCGTAAAAAAGCTTATGCTCAACTATTAGGTTATGCAAATACAAATGACGCTTTCCACCAAACAGCCGCTAACCCCGACGGGCAAGGTGCATACTCTGCTATGGCTAAAACCTTAGCTATGGCAAATATTGAACCAAGCAAAATTTCGTATATTAATTGTCATGGCACAGGAACCCCAAATAATGATGAAAGTGAAAGCAAAGGTATGCATCGCTTATTTGGAGATAATGTACCTATGTACAGCAGCACCAAACCTTTTACAGGTCATACCCTCGCAGCAGCAGGTGGACTTGAAGCTGTATTTTCGATATTAGCTATTCAAAATAATGCAGTTTGGCCTAATTTAAATAGTAAAAACTTTATTCCTGAGTTCCCTTTTAAACCAGTTACTGAACTAAAAACAGAGCAGAATATCCAATATGTACTTTCAAATTCTTTTGGATTTGGAGGTAATAATTCAAGCTTACTCTTTGGACGAAACCATGATTAAACCTGTATACATAAAAGGTTATTCTTGCATATCGGCGCAAGATAGTTTTGATAAAAATCAATTCTCTATCTCGCCTGCAGTTTATTCTGGAAATTCTGTGGTTGCCATGGAACCAGATTATAAAGCCTTTGTAAACCCTGTCGCTATACGTCGTATGAGCCGTATCGTTAAAATGGGAATTGCAACCGCAAAAAATGCCCTCCAAAAAGCAGGAATAAACTCTCCAGATGCTATCATATTTGGAACTGGTTTAGGTTGTATGGAGGATACCGAAAAATTTCTTAAAAACTTAATTGACAGTAACGAGCAAGAAAGTGCTCCTACTTCTTTTATATCTTCAACCCACAATAGTGTTGCTGCATCTATTGCTCTTCAACTAAAATGTTTGGGCTATAATTTTACTTATGTTCATAAAGGTTTAAGCTTACATTCTGCCCTCATTGATGCCATGATTCAGCTAAACCTAAACAATGCTGAAAATGTTTTAGCAGGAGGAATCGACGAACATACCGAAATTAAACATCGCCACTATGGTTTTGCCGGTTGGTGGAAAGAAAATTTAAATAACAATCTGGAATTATTCGATAATTCTAATACCGCTGGAACCCTTGCTGGTGAAGGCGCTGCATCTTTTATCCTAAGCAAGGAAAAAGGAAATTCTCATATCAAACTTTCAGGTACTCAATCGGTATTTAATCCAAAATCTTTCGATTCTCTTAAACAAGCTTTAATCGATTTTCTAGCTGAAAGAAATCTAAATATTGATGATATCGATTTATTGATTTCTGGTAACAGCGGCGATAATAGAGAAATTGATTTATATACTAATTTCGAAAATATATTTTCTGAAAACACTAGTATCGCTCGTTTCAAACATCTTAGTGGGACTTATTATACTTGCGATAACTACGCATTATACATGGCTTGTGTTGCCCTAGAAAGTCAATCTATACCCGATTATGCACTTACTAAAATAGGGAAAAGCAATAATTTAAAGCGCATTTTAGTATATAATTCAAGTCAGCTCGTTAGTAATGTGTTTCACCTTCTTGAGTGGGAGGACTAATGTTTAAGTATTTCAACCTTGCGAATATTATTCTACTATTCATTCTTTTAATCCTAATTTATTTAGGTAAAATTGAATGGTATTATTGCGCTATTCCCATCATATTATATCTAATTTATGGGGCTATAGGTTCCATATTTTTTAAACTCAATTTCTTCGTTAAGGCAGTTCATAAACTAGAAAACGATAAAATATGCCTAACATTTGATGATGGTCCACACGAAAATACCGAAGCTATACTCGATATACTTAACAAACACGAGATAAAAGCAATATTTTTTTGCATTGGTACGCAAATAGAAAAATTCCCGCAAATCACAGAAAGAATTGTTCGCGAGGGCCATATCCTAGCAAATCATACTTATTCGCATAGTAATACTATTTCATTACAATCAGCGTTACGATTTAAAGAAGAAATTAGTAAAACCAATGAGATTTTAAGTAAATATACGGGGAAAGAAATCCATTATTTCAGACCTCCATATGGTGTTACCAATCCAAGTATTGCAAAAGCTTTAAAAGGATATCCCGAAAAAATTATTGGATGGAATGTAAGATCATTTGATACCGTGGCTGTAAATGAATCGAAGTTTTTAGAAAAAATCTTACAAGAAACTCAAGCTGGCTCTATAGTTTTGTTTCATGATACACAACCCATTACAGCAAAAATCTTAGATGAGTTTATTACAGAGCTAAAAAACAGAAATTTTGAGTTCTCCAATCAAATCTAATTCTCAAATAATTGTTAAGACTTATTTACCATATTTCTAAATACTTACTTTTACCTTCTAATCTTTAATCATGAAAAGAATTTTCTTTTTCTACATACTTTTTAGCATTCCTATTTTGATGTCTGCGCAATTCAACAACATGAAAGCGGTTGCAGATATTCCTGCTTTAAAGTCAAAACTCGAACAAAATGCTTTAAATACAGAAAATATTAGAGCTGAATTTAAACAAGAAAAACATTTAAGTATTTTAGAAGAAGTTATTACAAGTACCGGAACTTTCCTTTTTAAAAAGGAAAATAAAGTGCGCTGGAATTATATACAACCCTTTAATTACTTAATTATCATCAATGGAGACAAAATCCATATAAATGATGAAGGCAAACAAAAATCTTATGATGCTAATAGCAGTAAAATGTTTGGCCAAATCAATAAAATTGTAGTGGGTACAGCAAAAGGAACTTTATTCTCTGACCCAGATTATATAACTCAGTTTAAAGAAAATTCTAATTACTACGAGATTTATTTAGTCCCTAAAAACAATAAATTAAGAGACTATGTAAATGAAATTTATCTATATATAGATAAAAAAGATTTAACCGTTTATAAATTGAAAATGGTTGAAAAAAATGGTGACTTTACTTTGGTGGAATTCTTGAATAAAAAAGTAAATCAGGCTGTACAAGAAAACGAATTTAGAATTCCATAAAATGAAACTAAGCACCAAATTAATATTCGTTTTAGTATACACATTACAATCTTTATATTCATTGGCACAAGACCCAATGAATATACGTTTATTTGAAGAAGGTGAAAACAAAGTTCTATTAAAAGTTTCAGGTAAATTATTAGATCATAATTTAAGTGGTATCCTCATTCTAAAACAAATGTCAACTCAAGAAATAAGAGCTGTTATGACTATGGAAACGGGGATTAAAGTTTATGATGTGAGCATTTCTCAAAAGAAAATGCGATTATTAGAATCTATGCCTGCCTATAAAAGCCCATTGGTAAAAAATATCTTATTTAAAGATTTAGCTTTAATCTTACATTATCCATTTACTAATACTCAATCAAAAGATTCAAAAGAGTTTAAACGTAATTACGAGTATAGTAAACAAGAAGAATTCGTTTATAGAAAAGCCGCTTATAGAGGGAACAAAATTTTAGAATATTCATTAAAATATATTGATTCCACTGGTAAAATAATCCATCTAAGGCACAATTTCAATAATATTCCTTATCAAATTGAATATTGGAGAATAGAGAACAATTAATTATTCTTCGATTTTATTTCAAGTTTAATTTTTCGGCCTAAAGTTCCATTTAAACGTTCTGAAGGTGTTTTTCTATCTGGCAATGCAATAAACTCTTCTATGGCTTGCACTTTAGCTTTATCAACATCTACAATTATTCTTCCTTTTGACGAATTTTCTCGAATAAAAGTTCTATTAAAAGGCAGAAAACTAATGTCATCTACTTTAAGCGATTCATTAGCTTCACTCAGTAAATAGGTTTGAAGGGGATCAGAAGCCAAAGCAATTCTTTGAAACCCTAGCGACTTTGCCAAATGATAACCAAAGTAAAGATTTTCAGTACTATGTTCAGCCTTACTTTCGTAGAAAATATTTTCAGATGGCACCCCTAATTCATGTGCCATGGCTCCCATAACTTTCGATTCGTAATACGGAGTATAAACCGCAGATCCACTAAATATTAAATTTTTTGCCAATCCAATTTCGTATAGATAAACGGCCCATCTCACACGTAAATGCATCATATCAACTAAAGATGAATCTTGGTATGGCACTCCCGGAATTATAATAGCATCGAATGGCCCATCTTCTTTAGCATGTCTCAGCATCGCCTCTGCTTGTAACATCATACACGACGACGTAAAGGAAACAAAAATGAAGATTACTATAAAATTTATAGCCTTGCGCATGTGGTTAAAAATAAATCATATTCTTTTAACTTTAACCTAAATCGAAAGATTTAACGTTCAATATAATAGAAATTGGCCAACAAATTACTTACTTTTGCATCGAAATCTTTTCGAAATGAATAATATTCCAGATACAATACTAATTGAAAACTTATCCCATGAGGATGGAAAGATTGAGGTAGTTTTTCAATTAAATGCAGATAACTCTGTGTTCAAAGGCCACTTCCCTGGTCAACCCGTTTTGCCTGGTGTTATTCAAATGCAACTAATCCGAAAAGTTCTTCAACAAGAATTAGCCAAATCCTTACAACTACTTAACGCACCTGCTGTTAAATTTTTATCCCCTATAGTTCCAGGACCTTACCCAACCTTTCTGCTTAAAATTTCATATGCTGAAGTTAATTCCGAAATTCATGCTGACGCAGAAATTAGATCGGGTGAAACGGTATTTATGAAATTAAAAAGTAAATATGTCCAACGTTAACCACATTCAAAAAGCTAAAGAACTTGGCGTTTGTGTTTTAATTCCAGTTTACAATAATTCTAAAACCATAGCACAAGTTATTGAAGATGTTAAGCAATATTGCACTGACATCCTCGTAGTGGTCGACGGTAGCACCGATGGGTCCAACGAAATTGTAAATTCTATCCCAGATATTTCTGTTCTCTCCTATACTCCAAATGCTGGTAAAGGTATTGCCCTACGCAGAGGCTTAAAAGAAATTGAAAAAATGGGCTTTAATTACGCTATTTCTATTGATAGCGATGGGCAACATTTCGCAAAAGACATTCCCGTTTTTCTTGATGCTATCGAAAAATCACCTGACACGCTTTTTGTAGGTGCAAGAATTATGAAAGGCCAAAATCAAGCTAAAAAAAGCTCATTTGCCAATAAATTCAGTAATTTTTGGTACTTTGTCGATACCCTCCACTCCCTGCCAGATACCCAATCTGGCTACCGACTTTATCCCGTTAAAAAAATTAATAAAATCTTCTTCTTCTCTACTAAGTATGAATTCGAAGTAGAAGTACTTGTTAAGGCTACTTGGAGAGGAATACCCGTTAAACCTGTTGAGGTAAGCGTTTACTATCCTCCTGCTGAAGAAAGAGTATCTTTCTTTAGACCTGGTCCCGACTTCACTAGAATAAGTATTTTAAATACTTATCTGCTTATTATGGCAGTGTTTTACGGACATTGGATGGTGATTTTTAGAGCCTTACAACCAAAAAATATCGCAAATTTTCTCCGTAAACAATTTCTAGACCCAAACGAACCTATACATATTAAAGCTGCAAGCGTTGGTTTTGGTATATTCATGGGTATTATTCCAATTTGGGGTTGGCAAATGATTGTAGCTACTGTTTTATCCCATTTCTTAAAGCTAAATAAAGGAATAGTTCTGCTCTCATCTAATATTTCATTCCCACCTTTAATACCTATTATCGTTTATATATCCCTCTTCTTTGGTAAATGGATTAATTTTAACGATGAAGGTGATAATATTATTGAACTTATTCAAAGTCACGAATATGCCGAAGCCATACTTTTAGGTGGAGTTCAATATTTGGTTGGAGCCTGCATTTTTGCCATACTAGCTGGATTTTTGGGATTTGTAATTAGCTATCCTATCCTTAAACTTGTCTTTAGAAACAAAGGCAACTCAAATCCTAACTAAAAGATTGTTAGTCATTTTCGCCAATAAACAATAAATTAACGCTAAATTAATTTAATACTTAAAGTCTATACCTTACCTTTGCAAAAAAATTCCGTATGCGCAATCTTATTTTGGGGACCTTTGTATTTCTGTGTTTATCTATTGCACAGGCTCAAACTACCACAAACTGCTTAGAAATTGAAGATATACTAGTAGATGCATGCGGAAACCCTGAAGGGCAAAACGAAATGGTTCGTATACTCGTTGGGCCTAATCCCATTAACGTAAATAACTTAAATATTGCTTGGCCTAATACAAATAATGCTTTTTACGGATTCGTACAAAATGCAGGTACAGCTATTAAAGTTGCAACATTAAATGGAACTATCACCAGTTGTGGGTACTTAAAAGAACCAACAAATGGTATCATTCCTGCAAATAAAAAAGCCATTATTGTTACTTCCTATTTGATGAACCCTGCATACAACTCATTTGCTGGATTAACAGACACACTTTATATAGTTTTTCAAAATAGTACCGTAACGGGTGGACACTTTGCAAATTACCAAAACAATAATAATGTCCGAACTTTGTCTATGAATTACTTGGGCTGCACTGAATCTGTATCCTATCAATTGAACCAAATGATTCATGTGGACGGTGCAGGTGTTTCTTTCACCCAAAACGGCACACCAACTTATTATAGTGGAGGTTGTACAGCACCAGTTTCAACACCTACAGTTACAGCTAGTTTTGTGAATGGACCCAATACCTTATGTGCAGGACAAAGCTTAAATCTTACAGCTACTACCTCTTCATGTACTTTTATTGGTTGGGCTGAGAATGGTGTTGGTAGTTTTGCAAATCCAAACTTAGTTAATGCAACTTATAACTCATCTATAAACGAAACAGGCCCAGTAAGTTTTTATGCAATGGCTAAAACTACTTGTGGTGATACTATCATTGATACTATCAGTATTAATCTTGCTGTTCGTCAACAATTCCAAATTTCACCTACAGCAAATCCAATTTCTATTTGTCAAGGTCAACCCATTACTTTAAGTGTACCTAATGGAACTTATACTCAAGGACCTGTTTGGAGTAATTTAGCAACTGGTACATCCATCACTGTTAGTAATCCAGGAACATATATAGTT
>DATCKI010000106.1:0-7892 GCA_036562365.1 Bacteroidia bacterium
AAATTAATTGGACAAAGAATCCTAAAAAAAATAGTAAATAACGATAAACCATTTGGCAAAAATATCCCAACTTCACCCGCATTTGTAGTGGTCGAAAAAGAAGGTGACTTCGAAAAAGAAAAGCTTAAATGGAAAGCCTATTTAGATAAATTCCCTAGTTTTAATAATCCCTATTTAGTGCACGATTTCTTCGGAAAAATGAATAAAGAAGAAGTTGGAATTATTGCCTATAAGCATTTCGACCATCACTTACGCCAGTTTGGAGTTTAAATACAGAAATCTAAGATGAAAACAGGCTCAAAAACGTTGCAGCGTCCTACCCCATTTGCTCAAACCTATTTTCATGGTACTAAAGCCGATTTACAAATTGGAGATTTAATAGAAGTTGGATATAATTCTAATTACGGAGAGAATAAAAACGCCAAATATATTTTCCTTACCTCTACCCTCGACGCTGCAATTTGGGGCGCTGAACTAGCTTTGGGCGAAGGAAAACCAAGAATATATTTGGTTGAACCCACAGGGCCTATAGAAGACGACCCTGATTTAACCGATAAAAAATTTCCAGGCAACCCTACTAAATCATACCGCTCTCAACATCCTTTCAAAATAGTTGGAGAAGTTTCTAAATGGGAAGCTCACCCAGAAGAACAAGTAAAAACTATGCTTGAAAATCTGCGAAAACTTAATAAAAAAGGAATTAAATCTTTAAATGAAGAATAAAAATGATTAGCATAGAAACACTTAGAATGGAGTCATTAGCTCTCCCTGAAACTACCGAAGAGCCTCATTTCGAAAAAACTTCTTTTAGAGTAAAAGGGAAAATTTTTGCAACCTATGATTCGATGAATCATATGGCATGTATTAAATTATCTGAATTAGACCAAAATGTATTTACTAAAATTAGTGGTGGAAGTATTTTTCCTGTTCCTAATAAATGGGGATTAAACGGTTGGACGAATATAGACTTGAACACAGTAGATAAAAATATTTTCCGCGACGCATTAATTACAGCTTATTGCACGGTTGCTCCTAAAAAACTGGCCTTACAAGTTAGACCAGATACACCCGAATCGCTTTAAAATAAAAAAGGTGCCTCCAAAATAGAGACACCTTTATCCGATTAATATACTAAAAATTAATCTTTACGAACTAAGCGAATTACTTCTTGGAATCCATTATGATTAACAATAATCAAGTAAATTCCACTTCTTAAATTTCTACTTACAACGTAAGGTTCATTATTTTGAATATCATTAATATCCATAATTTTACTTCCTGTAATATCGAATATTGCAGCTGTAATTGGTGCATCTGAATCTGAATGAATCATGATAGTAAAATCACCACTAGTTGGATTTGGATAAATTACTGTTTCAAAACCTTCGTTGATTAATAATTCTCCATCTGGTTCTGTGAACGATTTCATTTCATTATCACAAGATTTACCACACTCACCTAATGCATCACCATAGTGGTTTTCTAAATGCGAAGGTACTGCACTGGCACCAATACTTAAAGTTTGTGGGTTATTAGGATTTCCTGGAGGCAAGTGACAGATAATAACTTTATCCGCATTATTTCCATTCCCTTTACCATTATTTCCATTTCCTTTACCACCAACGCGTATATCCTTCACACAGATTGTTACATCACAAGTGCTAGTACAACCATTTGCAAATGTTACGGTTAAAGTATAAGTAAAGTAACCTTCTGTTGTAGCAGTAAATGTAGGATTTGGACAGTTAGTACAGCTTAGGTTCGCACCCGACGACCATTGATAGCTTACTGGAGTTCCACCACTTACCGAACTAGATAATACGGTAGATAAACCACCATAACCGATATATAGGTTATACGGATTACCACCTGTATATACATTAGAAGTAGGTATTGAAGTTATACTACAAGTTGGAGCATCAGGAATTGTAACTGTAGAAACACAAGTATTGGTATTTCCGTTAAAATCGGTAACAGATAAAATTACTTGATTTTCACCAGCATCATTACATGTAAAGATTTCTTGACTTAAAGTCATAGAAGCAATACCACAGTTATCGAAGCTGTTATTATTAACATCTGAAACATTAATGCTAGCTATACCATTGCTAACTATAGTTAAGTTAACATCATTACATAAAGCCACTGGTGGAGTTATATCATTAATAATAACATTTTGAATTTGATTTATTGTGTTGCCATGAGCATCTTCATAAGTCCAAGTTACCACATAAGTACCTTGAGCATTGTATGAAAGTGGATCATTTGTAGTAGCAGTAATAATGCCTAAGCAGTTATCCATTGCAGTTGGTGCAGTTAAGTCAGCACTACATTCAGCAACTATATCTGGTAACGAAGCTACATTCGGAACTGGAGCTAATAGGTCAACAACTTCAACAGTTGCTAAACAAGTACCTATATTTCCGCTATTATCCATTCCGAAAACGGTAACAATATTCTCACCTAAATTAGCACAATCGAAAGAAGATTGCGATAACCAAGTTGAAGTAACCGTACATGCTTCGTGATCGTGATGTAAAACTTGACCCGTAGTTAAAATTGCTACTCCATTTGCATCTAAAGAAATAGTTGCATTTTGACAATGTAAATCAGGAACTATGGTATCTAATACGGTTACCAAAGCATTACAAGTACTAACATTTCCACTTTCGTCTGTAACAGTTAAAGTCACTGTATTAACTCCAATTTGAGAACAGTCAAACGACATATCATTAGCAGCGATAGATAAAGTTACATTACCGCAAGCGTCGTAAGAACCGTCATTTATATCAGCTGCATTAAGAGCAACAATACCGTTATGATTTAAATATAGAGTTACATTTTTACAATTTGCAACTGGAGGTGTAACATCTGCTGCAGAATTAATAACTGCATTTGAAGAAGCTGTACATCCATTTGCATCGGTAACAGTGATAGTATAGTTTCCAGAAGCTAAACCTGTAAAACTTCCGGTAGCTTGAGAAGGTCCACCGTTTAAGCTATAAGTATAAGGAGCAACTCCACCGCTTGCAGAAACATCGATAGAACCATTATTTAATCCACATTCAGAATCATTAACAGGCCCAGTAATGCTAATTGGCGAAGCCGAACCTTCCACTATAACCGTATCAATTCCTGTACAATGATTACCATCAACGATTGTAATTACGTACATACCTGGAGCTAAGCCACTAATATTTTGATTGCTTGAAGCAAATCCATTAGGTCCAACCCAGCTATAAGAGAAAGGTGCTATTCCACCTAGCATAGAAGCTGTTGCACTACCATCAGCTTGACCACATGAAGCTGCACTTGAACTAGACTGTAACGGAATATTCGAAGCACATGGTACCGTAATATTAAAGGTACGCACTGCACTACCAGGTACCGGACAGTTATCATCAGACGCATTAATAGAAACAGCAAAAGTATTAGCCGCATGCGCTGGTGTTGCTGTAAAACAGAACTCAGCATTAGCAAATCCTGGACCACTTGATGTAACAGTAAAGGTCGCAGGAGGCATTAAACCTGAATTGGCCGTTAGGGTAATATTATCATTGTTTGCATCGCTAACTGTAATTGGAATACAAATGCTTTGCCCTACTTGTACTACTTGATTATTAATTGGAGATATTGAAGGTACAGTATTCGTATTACAGTTTACAACAAGAATTTCTAAATCTCTATAAATCTCACCAATTTTCACTCCATTTCTATACTCTTCAGCTCGAATACCAACTACGGCACGTTGACCAATTACTGTTGGTGTGAAATTGATAATTCCAGTTGCTGGATCAATAGTAAATGGAGTTGATGATGAAATTGGACTGGTAGCACTAAATCCACTTGCATAAGTAACATTTTGTGGACTTGTAACTGTTCCTCTACGAGGTGCAACTAATGAATATACAATTGCATCTCCATCTGGATCATACGCATTTAAAGATAAACTTGCTAATTGATTCACACAATATGACCCTACAGATGGATTAAGGAAAACTGGAGAGTTATTGTTTAAATTTGCATTCTGAGGTGGAATTGTAGTAGCTAAATAAGTCTCTTGATTTCCTGGATTACTTAAGTTACTAATTCCATTCGCTCTACAACACTCTGCAATAGCCAATCGCAAAGGGAATGCTAAATCATTGGGAACCGTTAAGTTGCCTTCAAATTTATACTCTTGCACTCCATAAACATTACTACTTGGATTGGTACATCTAGTTTGACCAGAAGTACACATTGCTGAACGCTCAATTGGAGGACCAACTTGCGTTACTATAAATGTAGAATAAGGAGTTGTACTACTACTATTCGCATTATATGCTCGAATAGTATAGCTCGAACTTACCGCAATTCCTGCACAATCTCTGAATAATGTCAGCCGTACTCGATAAGTATTAGTGGTTGCAGTGCTACTTATAAAGGTATAAGTAATATCTCCACCAACAATGTGTGTCGCCTTCGCTTCAAAAAAGGCAAAAAACAATAATAAAATTAAACTGTACTTAAACCATTTTGGTTTACTTTTTCTCATTTCCCTGCATAGAGGGGCCAGATTTCCACCATCGGAAATCGAAATTAGGGTTTGGGGGGTATTCATAGTTTTAAAATTTAATTCACAATAATACTCCTATTTATTGAAAATTAACCAAATAGAGAAGAAAAAAACTTTTTAAATTAATTATTTTTTTATTATTTTTTTACCCCTAAACTCAAGTATATACTATATTTTTTGGTATACTCATTGACTAAATTTTATCACAAATTCAATATTCATTTTCACATTTTTTCACATTTTAAATCTCATTACCTCCTTAATTCTCTTAAAATTAACTCTCTCTCATTCAACATTTTCATAAATCGCTGCATAATAACTGATTATTTATTGCTAACTTTAGTCAAGCATTATAAATATTTCCCACTTACTAATTAACATAGTGAATAAGCTTCAATTAGCGAATAAACATAATTTCTTAAATGAAACTATCTTTAAAATTAAGTCAGTTGGACTTATAGCTAAAAGGTATTTAAAAAATAAAGTACATCACACTAAGAAATTCTCTAAAGGCTCACAATTATCCCATGAACCTATAATTGCAATTTCTGAGAGCGATTTATGGAATCCTTTTGATAATGACGAAAATTGGATACTTACTGCTGGGAAAATTGAAAACTTAAGAATAGCTGCACGCAAATTAAATGGACTTGAAATTAAAGCTAACCATACATTTAGCTTTTGGAAACATATTGGAAACCCAAATTGGGGCCAACATTTTGTAGTGGGAAGAGAAATTCGAGAAGGTTGCATTGTTCCAACAGTAGCAGGCGGACTCTGCCAACTCTCTAATGCTCTTTATGATGCCGCATTAAAAGCTAATTTCCAAATCGTTGAACGACACAAACATTCTAAAGTTGTTCGTGGATCTCTTGCCGAAAAAGATAGAGATGCAACTGTAAAATGGAATTATATAGACTTACGATTTAAATCAGACCAAGATTTTAGAATTGAAATTGAACTTAAACACGATAAACTCATTGTGCTTTTTAAAAGTAAAAAAGCCAATCAAACCTTCAATATTCAAAACCCTGATCACGATTTCGACTCGCTTAACGACTGTTATTCATGCGGGAATATTGCCTGTATGAAACATGTAAATAAAAATACTTCCAAAAATGCTATTACCACCTTTATACTTGATGATGTTTGGACGGAATTCGACAATTATATTACAGAAATTAAAACAGAAAAAGACTTGTTTATCCTTCCATTAAAGGAAAATCTGCTTATTAAAACTGGAAGATATAATTGGAAATCGACACATAAAAACCAGATTAAATACACTACAATAGCTGGAATAAAAAGAGCTCTTAAACTACGTTTAATTAAAGGCAATCCATTTGAATTAAGTTTAAAGTTTGATAGAGAAATAGCTCATTCTGCTGCTAAATTAATTCCAGTCGAATGTACGCATGTGGTTATCTCTCAAAATTTGTTGCCATTTATATACGAAACTGGAGCTTTAGGGGGGAGAACCTTTGATGTATTAATGACTCGCCTCCCTTTAGAAATGATTCATCGTCGACTCGACTGGGCACACTCAATACATACGCAAAGTTTAACTTTAAACGATTTTAGAGCTCAAGAAACTTTAATTAAACAAGAACAAAATGCATTGTTTAATGCCTCCAAAATAATTACAGCACATTCAGAAATTGCAAGTTTATTTCCTAATAAAAAACTAAAATTAAACTGGGAAATTATATCGTCAGAAAAGACAAAAAACAAAGGGAATAAAATTCTATTTCCTGCGTCGGCATTGGCACGAAAAGGAGCTTATGAAATAAAAAAACTGGCTCAAGAATTAAATCTTGAATTGCTAATACTTGGAAATAAAACAGAATATGAAAATTTTTGGGAAGATGTAAAAGTTGAAAGATTTTATAATAACTTTGAAGATGTAAAGGCCATTATCTATCCCACCTATATCGAAAATCATCCGCACCAAATTTTAAAACTTATTCCTAAAGGGATACCTATAATAACTACCACTGCATGTGGTATAGAAAAACGTGATAACCTTCGTGTAATTGAAACAGGCAATTATACAGAGTTATTAGAAAGTGCAAAAGAAATACTAAACGAAAAAGATAAAGTAAATGACAGATTTTAAACTCATCGGCATTAAACTTAATTCGAAAACAGAAAACGCAAATGGGCAATCTGGAAAAGATTGTGGTTCCCTATGGGAATACTTTGAAAAAAATAAAATTTACGATAAAATCCCAAACAAAATTTCAGGAGAACTATATGCCGTTTACTACGATTATGACAGCGATGCAAATGGTAAGTTTTCGTACTTCATTGGAGCCAAAGTGGATGCTAACACTATGGCACCTGAAGGATTAACAGAATTAGAAATCCCTAAGCAAAACTATCATAAAATTGTTGCTAAAGGTCCAATGCCAAGATGTATAGCTGAAGCATGGCAAAAAATTTGGATTACTGAAATTCCACGTAAATATGGTTTCGACTTAGAAGTTTACGATGAAAGAAGTCATAATTGGCAAGATGCTGAAGTTGATATCTTACTATCTATTTAAAAGTTAAAGTAAATTACCAATTCCTTATTCATATGAAAGCAAGTTCAATTTATGTAAACCTACCTGTAAAAGATTTAGGCAAAACGCGAGAGTTTTGGTCTAAACTAGGTTTTACATTTAACGAAAGATTCTCTAACGACAAAGGTATTTGCATGATTCTTAATGAAGGTAGCATTTACGTTATGTTTTTAAAGAAAGAATTCTTTGAAACATTTACAGACAGACCTGTTTATGATGGCTCTACCACTCAAATACTTAATGCTATTGAAGTTGGATCTAGAGAAAATGTAGATAAAATGGTAGGGCTAGCTCTAAGTATGGGCGCCAAACGCTATAGTGTAGCTCAAGACCATGGATGGATGTATTACGATTCATTCTCCGATCTAGATGGCCACCAATGGGAATTAATGTTTACTGATGAAACTAAATTACCTGAAGAAAATGCCTAATAAAAAATTTTATACTTGTCTTGGGTTCGATTGAAATGCTAAAGAAGCCGCAGATTTCTATTGCTCCATTTTTAAAGATTCTAAATTCTTAAACGAAAGTCCAATGGTGGTTGAATGCGACACTCAAGCCGAAATTGACTATTATTGGGACAAATTAGGGGAAGGAGGAAAATACGACAATTGTGGATGGTTGACCGATAAATACGGATTCTCTTGGCAAATTATTCCATCTATACTTTCTGATCTCATGGCCGACCATACCAAAAGAGATCGCGTCGTTCAAGCCTTTCTTAAAATGCAAAAATTCGATATAGAAGTACTAAAAAACGCTTAATTCATCGA
>DATCKI010000312.1:0-6677 GCA_036562365.1 Bacteroidia bacterium
CCTGAAAATGTAAAAATTGAAACCGTAGTTGACAGAACTAAACTAGTTGATAATACAGTTAAAACTGTATTTAAGAATATTATTGAAGGGATAATATTGGTATCGTTAATTGTATTTATTTTCCTGTATAATTGGAAGTCGACACTCATCGTTGCATCGGTAATTCCTTTGTCTTTCTTATTTGCGATAATTATGCTAAATATTCAAGGACTACCGGCTAATTTAATTTCGATGGGTGCATTAGACTTTGGATTGCTTTTAGAAGGTACTATAGTTATAGTAGAAACCGTCTTTGTGGCAATGGCAACTTTGCAACATAGAGTGGGAGAAGAGCGCTTTAGAAAAATGAGCAAACTTGGGGTAATTAAAAATAGCGCTGGGAGTGTAGCTTCTTATATTTTCTTTGCCTTAATTATACTTATTGTTGCTTTGCTTCCTATATTTTCTTTTCAAAAAGTGGAAGGAAAAATGTTTTCTCCGCTTGCATTTACTTTAGGATATGCATTATTAGGTTCATTGATATTAAGTTTAACTTATGTTCCAGCAATGTGTAAACTTTTGTTTACTAGTAAGATGGAAGAAAAAGAAAATGCTATAACTAAATTTTTTCATCGATTAATAAATGGATTATATCAATTCACCTTTAAATACAAACGATATACTCTAATTGCATTTGTTGCATTATTAGGTTTCTGTATATTTAAATTCATGAATTATGGCTCTGAATTCTTGCCTAAATTGAACGAAGGAGCTATTTATATACGTGCTACTTTACCTAATAGTATTTCGTTACAAGAATCAACTCGTCTAACTAAAGAGATGAAAAATATACTCTTGGAAAGTTGTGATGAGATCGAATTTATCCTCACTCAAACAGGTCGTCCGAATGATGGTACGGATCCAACTGGATTTTTTAATATTGAATTTAATGTACAACTCAAAGATCAAAATGAGTGGAAAAGAAAGGTAAGTAAAGAAGAAATTATTCAGGAATTACGTGCACTATTAAGTCATTACCCAGGAATTAATTTTGGATTTAGTCAGCCAATACAAGACAATGTTGAAGAGTATGTGGCTGGCGTTAAAAGTGCCTTGGTGATTAAAATTTTTGGGAACGATTTGTACGATTTGGAGAAATATGCTTTTGATGTTGCGTCAGTAATAGAAAAAGTAGAAGGCATTACAGATGTGAATGTATATAAAAACATAGGATTGCCAGAATTACGTATACAATTGCATGATTCTAAAATGGCTAAATATGGAGTTCAAACTGGCGACGTACAATCGGTGATAGAGATGACTATAGGAGGCCAATCTGCAACCAAATTTTATGAAGGAGATAGGCAATTTGATGTGGTATTAAGGTTCGAAGAACAATATCGAAATACTCCAGAAAAAATTGGAAATATTTTAATACCAACAAGTAATGGCCAGCAAGTTCCATTGCAAGAAATTGCAACTATACAATATCAATCGGGTCCTGCATTTATTTATAGAGAAGGGAATAGCAGATATATTGGTGTAGGATTTAGTATAGAGGGAAGAGATTTAGGTTCGACCATTTCTGATGCTAAAAAGGCGGTTGCAAAAGAAGTGCAACTTCCTAAAGAAAACTACATGATTTGGGCAGGAGAATTCGAAAGTAAAGAGCGCGCAACTAAACAATTGCTTACTGTAATTCCCATTTCCTTAGCATTAATTTTACTTTTACTATTTAGCAATTTTGGAAATATTAAAGATACAGCCATCGCTGCAGTTACCATTCCTTTTGCATTTATTGGAGGATTTTTATCGCTTTATTTTACTGGAACTATATTCGGAATTTCAGCAGGAATAGGGCTAATTATTCTCTTTGGGGTTAATACCATAAATGCCATTATACTAATTGCTGTGATGAAAGAAAATCTTAAGAAACATAACCTGATAGATTCAATTAAACTTGGAGTACAAAGTAGAATTCGTTCTATAGTAATGATTGCATTGATGGGGGCTTGTGGTCTATTACCTGCAGCATTATCAACTGGAATGGGGTCTGAAATTCAAAAACCATTAGCCATTATGATAGTGGGTGGTTTAATTATTTGCCTGATTTTGTCGTTCAGTGTTTTACCTGTTCTATTCTATGCAGCCTATAAGAAGAAAATGATGTAATAGTTTGTGAAATTTTGATATTTTTTTCGAATATTAATCAAACCTTGCTATTAATAAGCTTTTAAGAAATGTAGCATCTTTCCTTTTGTAATTTTGCAATATGGAAATTGCACTAAATCGTTCTCAAAAGTTCTTAGGTAAAAATGGTTTAGTCTTCTTAGTCTTTTTGATTAATATGACAGCCCCAATGTCGACAGACATGTATTTACCTGCATTTCCAACCCTAATTAATGAATTTCATACAACGGCCTCTATGCTAAGTTATACCTTAGTTGGCTTCTTTATAAGTTTTGCTTTGGGCATGCTTTTTATTGGTCCTCTTAGCGATAAACTTGGTCGTAAGACTATTTTAATTGCTGGAGTTTTAGTATATGGATTGTTTTCACTTTGTTGTTCGTTTGCTCAAAATATAGAGCAACTCATATTGTTTAGAATACTTCAAGCAATTGGAGGTGGGGGTATGGTAGCCGTTTCTATGGCCATAGTTAAAGATGCTTTTTCGGATGATGAAAGGCCTCAAATAATTGCTTTATTACAAATGTTAGGTGCCTTTGCTCCAACTGTTGCTCCCATTATTGGTGCACAAATTATTGAACATTTTTCTTGGAGAGAAACCTTCGATGTTTTAGCTCTGATTTCTTTATTAACCCTGACTTTATCTATTCTTCTTGAAGAAACACTGCCCAAAAATCAAAGACTAAACGCAAATGTTTTTCAAACTATTTATAGTTTAAAAGATGTTCTCGTGAAGAAACCTTTCATGATTTTCTTGTTTTCTATGACTGGCCCAACCTTTATTTATTTGGGATTTTTAGCTTTAAGTTCATACATTTATATAGATTGGTTTGGTTTAAGTAAAACTACATATAGTATATTTTTTGCTATCAATTCTTTGGTTTTAATAGTTGGACCACGAACCTATATTTTCTTCCATAAAAAGCTAAACGCAAAACAAATTATTCGATATTCTTTCGCATTAATATTTTTATCGGCTGTGTTGCTATTGACGGTAGGACACACCTCTCCCTATGTGTTTTTAATTTGTTTCTTCCCAATTACATTTAGTAATGGATTCTTAAGATCCTTTGCTACAAATGTGTTATTGGGTCAAGAAAATATGAATGCTGGTGGTGCGGCTTCCATAATTAATTTTATGAATACAGCCATGGGAGCGTTGGGTATGGTTATTGCAACCCTAGGTTGGAATAATGTAGTACAAGGAATTGGAGCTGTAGCTCTTATTGGGGTATTATTTAGTATTATACTGTGGCGAATATTCCTAGTTCAAAAAATGAGCTTGAAAGGAATAGAATAATTATTTTCTGCCGAATATATTGTTGAATATTATGTCTACACCAACATAGCTTACACTAGAAATCTTTTTAGTTCCGATTAAATTATTCATGTAACCAATGCTAATTTTAATTGGAGTTTTTAATGGTGCGTAGGTATAATAGATAGAGAATCTACTTTCTTTATATGCAAAATTGGTCCAAGAATTTGGAGCATATAATTTGCTAATACCCATTATTTGTTCAGAGTTTATTGCGATTCTATGTTTAGTTTCTTTGTCTAAACTAACAGAAAATTGTACTCTAAATCGAGTTCTGAATTGAAAATCTTCTGAAGTATGATGAAAACGAGGATCGTAATATTTTCTAAATTCTTGACGAATTGTTGGGGTAATTTTAAAACGTTCTATATTGAATTTATAAGATAAACGACTATAAAGTCTTATTTCTTGGTGATAAGGTGGCTTTAAATGATTGAATGGAAATTGATTTGAATAGTCGTCTTGTATTCTATAACTGGCTGCAATAGATGTTTCCCAATTTTTATGAAATTGATGATAAAACTCTTGATTAATTACAACTATAGCTTGATGTTTTAGAGGATTGTAATCGTTCTGTGTACTAATTCTTCCTAAACCTAAATAAGAATTCGATTGCCAGTTTTTTGCAATATTTTGATTAATTCCCACGGCTCCCCATACAGCAAGCTTTCCTTTTCCAAGGCCTGGAGGACTGATTTGGGCTTTAGTATTAAAACTAAAGCAAAACAAAAGTAGAATTGCCAGAATATTTTTCACATGCCTAATTTATACTACAAATAAACTTTTAGAAATGGGAAAGAAATGGGAAAAACTTAGCAATTCTACTTTGATGTAAATTTATTTCCTAACTATTTTAAATACTTGATTAGAATTTAGTATATTAATGAAGTAAAGTCCAGGCTCTAAATCTTTTAGATTTATACTTGAATTTTCAGGGTTTAAAACTCCATTTAAGACAGTTTTCCCATTTATATCAACAATAGTAAATGGAGACTTTATATATTGGAAATAAATTAAGTCGGAAGTTGGATTTGGATACACATTAATAGTATTAATGTGTTCATTTTCTAGGCCAACTTGAGTTATATTAATTGTTTGCGTATATACATCGCTATAATTACATTTTTTAGCATTTAAAGTTACGGTGAAGTTTCCTATGGCTTGGAAGTAATGTGTTGGATTTTCTTCTGTTGAAGTTATCCAATCTCCAAAATCCCAATGATAATTAGTAGCTTCTTGAGATAAGTTTTGGAAAGTGTAAGTACTCACATCTGTTTGAGTTGAAGTGAACAGTGCTTTAGGATCAAATTTTCCGATATTCCAATTTAATAAGTCGTTATAAACTATAGTCTTAACTGCATTACGAATAATTTGAGCATCTGTAGAATTAAGGGTTGAATTAAAAGTAAGAAGGCTAGGATCTTTTCTGAAAATAACAGTGTAAAAAGTAACGGCCGCAGCGTATGAACCTGCAAGGCTAGGGTGACTTTCATCGGCGTCGTAAAGTTCAATGCTTGTGTGGTTGGTTCTAAGGTATCTCCAAACTGCCCCAACTGGTGAAAGTAAGGCCGAATTACTATCAGCCATCATTTCGTAACGCTCTCTTAATAAGTCGTCCATTCCTTCATAAGTGCAAAGTGGTGCATAATATTGACAATTAGTAGGATCTCCGTTTTTTCGTCCCCAAGTCATGTAAAATACTGGTTCTGTACAAGGGTTAGACTGTCTAATTTTGTTTACCAAATCTTTAGCGTACGGAAATACACTGTTTTCTACTTGAAAAATTGGAAATGCGGGTCTTTGACTCTGTTCTTGTAAAACCACAAAGTCCCAATTTCCTTGTTGTATCTTACTTAAAGTAGTTGAGTTTGAAGCATGGCCTTGAAAAGTTTCTCCACCTGGAGCATGACTATCGTGTATCACTGTATCACCAACGGAGTTAGCTAAAGAGTTTACTAAATTAGGCATGTTATTATAGTAGGTATAGCTATTTCCAATAAATAGCACGCGCTTACTTTTGCTTTGTGCAAAAGCGAAGTTGCTAATTAGTATAGCAACTAATCCAATGTAAAATTTCATTTTTTAATGAGTATTAAGTTTGTCCTATGTGTCTTCAAATATACTAAAAAATGAAAGGTTTTAAGTTTTTTTAAGGATTTATAGTTAGTACAACATAGCCTAATAAATTCACAAGGAGTACCACTCCATATACGAAATTACTTCGCCCACCAATTAAAGATAACATTACTGTAAATATGGAGATTACAAGTAAAATGATAGAAAGTATATCAAGTCCAAGTATTAATTGAAATCCAAGAAAATAACTAGCAACTGCTACTGCTGGGATTGTAAGTCCGATACTAGCCAAGGCCGACCCTAATGCGAGATTAATACTAGTTTGTAATCGATTGTTTCTAGCGGCGCTTACTGCTGCAATTCCTTCAGGAAGTAGGATAACACTAGCAATAATAACTCCAACTAAACTCTTAGGTAAACCTTGGTTTACAATTAGAATTTCAAGTGGGGCAGATAAAGATTTTGCGAGTAAAACAACAATGGTAAGACTAATTAAAAGGAAAATTAAGCTAATAATTAGAGTAGTATTAGAAATTTCGTGTGTTTTTTCGTTATCGTCAGTATCTTCAGAATCTTCAGTAATAAAGTATTCTCTATGTCGTATAGTTTGAGCAGAGATAAAGGCTGCATAAATAGCTAAACATGCCACAACTACAAATAAGAGTTGACGTTCGTTGTAGTATGGACCGGCAATACTATCGGTAAATGAAGGGATTACCATAGTAAAGGCAACTATGGATACTAATGAGACTAATGCAATTTTAACCGACTGGGAAGAAAAAGTTTGAGTATGGTATTTATTTCCTCCTATAAAAAGGCAGAGACCAACTATCCCATTTAGTATAAGCATGACGGCTGCATAAACGGTGTCGCGTGCAAATGAGGCATATTCATTTCCATCTGTCGACATCATTAAAGATATAATAATTGCAACTTCTATAATAGTTATGGATACCGCTAAAATTATGGTTCCATAAGGTTCTCCAACTCTATGTGCAATAATTTCGGAATGGTGTACCGCCGACATTACACAAAAAATAAGCAAAATTCCAGCTATACCTTGTGCTATAATGTTATTTTCTAACAGTCCAGAAAAATATAAAATACAAGCCAAAAT